>NZ_JAAGPS010000166.1:0-14609 GCF_017105025.1 Paraburkholderia sp. Ac-20336
CCCCATCCTCACACTTTTTCTTTTTAAATCCCACCGCGCACACCGACATATCCCCTCTCATTCCCCCCCTTTCCCTACCCGACGCTCTTCCGATCTGCCCCGAGCTGATCGGCGTGATCGCCGGCGCGTACCAGCAGGCCGGCGATCCGGCCCGCGCGCTCGGCCTCGTGCGCGGCGCGATGAACGCGGCGCCCGGGAACACCGATCTGCTGCTGCAATACGCCGGCATTCTCTCGGCGACCGGGCAGCAGGCCGAACTCGGCATGGTGATGCGCCGTCTGCAGACGCTGCAGTTGACGCCGCAGCAGCGCGTCGACTTCGGCAATCTCAATGTCGGCATCGTCGTGCGCCAGGCCGATGCGGTGCGCCAGCGCGGCGACCTCGCAAGCGCCTACGAGGTGATCGCGCCGTGGCTCGCCGCGATGCCGGACAACCCCGATCTGCAGGCCGCGCTCGGCCGCATGTACGCGAGCGCCGGCGACGACCGCAACGCGCTCGCGAGCTACCGCGTCGCGCTGCAGCGCCGCCCCGACGACCTGAACCTCGTGCAGGCGGCGATCTCGGCCGCCTCCGGCGCGAAGCAGTTCAGCTACGCCGAGGGGCTCGCGAAGCAGGTGCTCGCCGCCGCGCCCAACGATCCGGGCGTACTCGCCACGGTCGGCCGCATGTATCGCGCCGAGGGCAAGCTGTCGCTCGCGTCGACCTATCTGCAACGCTCGCTCGTCGCGGCCAATACGCCGCTTGCGGCAAGCGCGCCCCGCAACGGCGCGGCCGGCAACGTGCCGCGCGGCTGGGAAGCGGCGATGCGCCAGATCGGCGCGACGCCGCTGCCGGGCACCAATCCGTTCGAAGGCAAAACGGCGCTCGCCGGCTCGACCGATGCCGCCGACGCCGCGCAAGCCGCGCCTCCGTTCTCCAACACGCAGTCCTCCTTGCCGACGCAGACCGTGCCGAACTATCTGCCGCCTCCTCAGCCCGCGCCGTATGTTGCACCGTACGTTGCGCCTTATAACGCGCCGTATAGCGCACCTGCCGCGCCCTATGCGGCGCCCGCGCAGGCTTATCCGAATCCCGCGCCGTACGGCGCGCCCCGCTCGGACGCCGAACTCGGCGGCTATGGGCAGGAAGCTTATGGATCGAGCCAGTCGGGCGCGCCGTTGCAGCCTTATCCGGGCCAGGGACAGGCTCAGGGTGCGATGCCGCCGTTGCCGCAGCAGCCGTACAACGCGGGCTATGCGCAGCAGCCACAGCCTTATCCGCAGCAACCGTATCCGCAACAGCAGCAACCTTACGGACAACAGCCTTACGGCGCGCAGGACGGCTACTACGCGGCGACGCCGTGGCCGATGTCGCCGGCGGCACGCGAAGCGCAGGCCAATGCCGGATCGATGCAGCCTTATGCACCGGCACGCACGGCCGCGAACCCGGCGCGCGGCAGCGCGAAAAAGAGCCCGGCGCAAGCGCGCCGCAATGCGCCGGTGTATGCGCAGCAACAGCAGGGTTACGCGCCGCAGCCCTATCAGCCGTACCAGCCTTATCCGCAACAGCCGTACGGACAGCAGCCGTATCAACCCTACCCGCAGCAGTATCCGAACCAAGGCTATTACGCGCAGCAGCCCTATATTCCGCAGCCGCCGACCGGCTACGCGCAACCGTACTATCCGCCCGGCACGCAACCCGCCAACCCGCAGCCGAACGTCGCGAACGCGCAGACGCTCGGCGTTGCCGAAGAGCTCGCGCAGGTCAACCGCGAGCAGGCCAGCACCGTGTCGGGCGGCCTCGTGTTCCGCAATCGCTCGGGCGAGGACGGGCTGTCTTCGGTCACCGACATCGAGGCGCCGATCCAGGGGCGCATCAAGGCCGGCAACGGTCACGTCGTCGTCACGGCGACGCCCGTCACGCTCGACGCGGGCACCGCCTCGACCAGCACCTCGACGCTCGCGCGCTTCGGCTCGGGGCTGTCCACGCCGGGCGGCGCGACCAACGCGGTCGCCGGCAACAACACCTACGGCAGTCAGACCGCGAGCGGCGTGGGCCTCTCGGTCGGCTACGAGAGCCGCAGCATCAGCGGCGATATCGGCGTGACGCCGATCGGCTTCCGCGAGACCAACATCGTCGGCGGCGCGCAGTACAACGGCGGCATCACCGACAAGGTCTCGTATTCGCTCGCCGTCGCGCGGCGCGCGGTGACCGACAGCCTGCTGTCCTACGCGGGCGCGCGCGATTCGGGCGCGGGCCTCGAATGGGGCGGCGTCACCTCGACCGGCGGGCGCGCCGCCCTCGCCTGGGACGACGGCACGAGCGGCCTCTACGTGAACGCGGGCTACCAGTACTACAGCGGCAACAACGTGCCGAGCAACAACGCGATCAAGGGCGGCGGCGGCGTGTATACGCGCCTGCTGAAGGATGCGGACCAGACGCTCACGGTCGGCGTGAACACGACGTTGATGGGCTACAACCGCAACCTGTCGTACTTCACGTACGGCCAGGGCGGCTACTTCAGTCCGCAGCAGTACGTGATCCTGAATCTGCCGGTCGAATGGACCGGCCGCGAAGGATTGTTCACCTACGACGTGAAGGGCTCGATCGGCGTGCAGCACTATCGCCAGGACGCGTCGAACTACTTCCCGACCGACCCGACCCGCCAGGCCACGGCGGCCGCGTTCGCGAACTCGCTCGGCAACCTCGACAGCAACGCGGTCTACCCGGGCCAGAGCAAGACCGGCGTGTCGTATTCGATCAGCGCGGTGGGCGAATATCAACTCGCGCCACAGCTCGCGTTCGGAGCCACCGCTTCGCTCGGTAATGCTTATGAATATCGCGAGTGGCTTGCGGCCGTCTACGTGCGCTACAGCTTCAGCAAGCAGACGGGCTTGCAGCCGTTCCCGCCGACGCCGCTCACGTCGCAGTATCTGTCGCTGTCGAATTGATGGCGTTGAGGGATGTGCGCCAGGGTGAGCGGTCGGGATTGAACCCGGCCGCTCACGCTCACGGGCTCAGAACTTGGTGTTGATGCCGATCCGGGCCAGCGCCTGCGTGGCGCCGCTGGAAGCACCGTTCGGATCGAGCACGCCGTTGATCTGCGCGTTCGCGCCGCTATTGGCGCGCTGATAAACCCCGGCGACGTAAACGAGCGTGCGTTTGGAAAGCGAATATTGCAGCGCCGCGGACACCTGATGCGCGTGATTGTCGTCAAGCTCCGCATTACCCTTCATATAGGCATAGCTTGCGCCGAGCGATAACGCAGGCGTGATCTGGTACACGCCACCCGCCTGCCCCATCCAGATGCCGCCGCCGTTGATGGAATTACGCACGGTCGTGAACAGCACCTTGGTCGTGAAAGCGCCGAAGACATAGCGAGTCCCGACGCCCCAGTTCCGCACACTCGTTCCGGCCACGCCGCCTACGGGCCCGTACTTCTCGTTGGTGTACGCGGCGCCGATCGCGAACGGTCCATGGGCATAGTTCAGTCCCGCGCTGACCGTGTTGTTGGCGCCGATAGAGCCGGCAACGTTGCCGAATCCATACATCGCTCCACCGGTGAATCCGCCCAGATTCGCGCTCGTATACTTCACCGAGTTAGCCACGCGATTGCTGCCCGCGACCCTGTCCCAGTCGAATGCACCGGTGGGATTGTCCGGAATCGCCAGCTTCTGGAACGGACCGTTGCGAGCGCCATAGAGACCGGCCAGGTCCATCGCCGTATCGACGCTGCCGAATAGCGAGTCCACCATGAAATCGTACTGATTGCCGAGCTTGATGCTGCCGAACCTGTCGTTCTGCAGTCCCACATAGGCTTCGCGGGCAAAAATTCCACCGCCGATCATCGCCCCGCTGCCGAGCGAGAACTGATTGACGAGGCGGAATATCGCGTGATTGCCGCCGCCGAGGTCTTCGCTACCCTGCAGGCCGAACAGGTTCGGCGTGAAAATCCCGTCGTCGAACTTGAAGTTCTTGCTGCCTCCTTCGTTGCTCACGTAGGTGACGCCTGCGTCGATCAGGCCGAACATGGTCACGCTGCTTTGAGCGGCAGCACCGGTGGCGGCCGATGCCAGTGCCAGCATAAGAATGGACTTTTTCATTCGATCTCCAATGTCTCCGAGTTATCTGGTTTTCCAGAAGCTTTTATTTTTGCTACGTCATACTGATCTTTTTGATGCCTCCTTGTGCCCGACGCACGCGGCGAGAGCGTAAACATCCTCTGTCTTGCCGGACAGGCACGGCCATCCTGGATGGCCGTGCCGCCAGCCTGCGCGGATCGACGCGCTTATATCGATCTGAACAGCGGGCTTTTCGCGAGCGCTTCCGCGCCGTCCGCATTGCTGAGGAACTTCTCCGTATAGATGTCGCGTTCGAACAGTTGCCCTTGCATCAAGGCTCGGATCGACGCTTCGATCATCACGGGCGGCCCGCACAGATACGCCTTGTGGCCGCGAAAATCGCCGGCGAAATGCGCCTTGGCCGCCTCGTGGACAAAGCCGCGATAGCCGTCCCATGCGCTGTCGGCTGCCTCGTTCGAGAGCGCCGGCACGTAAGTGAAATTCGCGTGGTGCTTGGCGAGATCGAGAAACTCGTCGTGGTAGTACAACTCCAAGCGATCGCGTGCGCCGTACACGAGCGTGATCGGCCGCGTATCGCCCTGCTCCAGCAGATCGAGCAGCATCGAGCGCGGGCTCGACAAGCCCGAGCCGCCGGCAATCAGAATCACCGGTTGCGGGTCCGAGGCGCGTACGAAGAAGCGCCCGAACGGTCCGCTAAAACGCAGCTCGTCGCCGGGCTTCAGTGCTTCGTGCAGATAGCCGGTGCCCTTGCCGCCGGGCACGCGCCGCACGTTCAACTCGATCAGCGTCGACGATCCCGGCTTGCCGGCCAGCGAAAACGCACGCGGCATGTCCTCCCCCGGAATCTGCACGTTCACGTACTGCCCGGCCTGGAACTCGATGCCCTCGCCGTCCAGTTCGACAAAGATGCCTTTGATCGTCGGCGTCAGATCGACGCTGTCCTTCACGCGGCCCGCAAAGTCCTGCACCGGATAGTGGCGCGCGTCCGGGTCTTCGTCGATATCGGCTTCGATCGTCAGATCCGATTGCGCGGTCGCGCAGCATGCGAGGCACTTGCGTTCGTCGCGCTCGAAATCCATCAACGCGAACGGCGACGCGTTGCCGTGCTCGATCTCGCCATCGACAACCTGCACCTTGCACGTCGCGCACAAACCGTGGCAGCACGCATGCGGCAGCCACACCCCGGCGCGCAGGCAGGCGTCGAGAATGGTCTGGTCTTCGCGAATCTCGATGCTGTGACCGATTGGCTCGATGGTTAGCTGATAACTCATGTCAGCATCTCCCTTTCATCGTTACAGGAATCCTCGGCCTAGCTGCACGAGCCGTGAATACCGGTCAGGCCCGGCGTGCGAAAGCGGATCACCGACTTGTGGCGCAGGCCGTTTTCTTCGAGCGTGCGATCGAACGCCGGCGTGAAACGCTGGTTCGAGCTGAACCATTCGATTTCGTCGAGCTTGACCTTCTCCCAGTCGGGATGCGCCGAGTAGATGCCCGGCAGCACGTCGTTCGCGAGCGTCGCGAACGTCATCGACGGCGGCACCGGAATGCAATGCGGTGCACAGAACATCAAATGATCTTCCCAGCCGATAAACAGCAGCCGGTTGCCGTGAAAGTTTTCCTCACGGTCTTTCACTTCGCCCTGGTAGCCTTCATTGAGCGCAATAACTGACATGGTGTATCTCCTTCTGATTCAATCGGCGCGGGCCAGCGTCACGCGGCCTGCGCGGCCGCTGTGTCCTGCGCATTCGCCGCGGCGCTTTCCGCGGTTTCCTCGCCGCCGTGACTCGGCTTGCCGGTCCAGCGCAGCCAGTTCTTCCGGTCGGGCGAATCCTCGAACTCGTGGCCGTCCTCGCCGACGTTGATGTGGTAGTAGCGCAGTACTTCGGCAAGCGGATTGAAGTCGGCCGCGCTCGGGTCCGCGTCCGGCTCGAAACAGTTGCCCTGGTAGATCTGATGCACGGGCAACCACGCCTGCACGTATTTCTCCGGCTCGTTGTCGAAGATGTCCTTGCAGCCGTCCGAGCAGAAGTGGTACTTGTTGCCGAGATAGTCGCTTTCGCGGTAGCAGATCTTGGTCGGATCGTCGGGCTCGGTGAAGGCCATCGGAATCTGGCAGATCTGGCACAGCATCGGCAGCGTGTTGTTGTAGAAGCGCTTGCCCTGTTTCTGCTGCTCGCGCCAGTACTCGAAACGCGGCCGGTAGAGTTTGTCGAAGGTGGCCGGATATTTTTCGGCGAGCCACGCCATTTCGTCGTCGGACGGAATCCACGTATGCATCGCCGCCGCATGCGTGTAGTTGTAGAAAATGCCCCACGCCTCGTGCGAAATGCGGTCCTTTTCCTTGGCCGCGACCTCGTGATACTTCGGCATGCGAATGCCGTAGCGTTCGAGATCATGGAACAGCGCGCCGCCGTTCTTCTCGAAGTAGGTTTCCCACGCTTCCTGCCACGACATGATGCGCTTGGGCAGCATGTAGTCCATCATCATCGCGACGAGCGTGAGCAGGCGGTAGCCGCGCCAGAACCATTTGTCGACCCACTTCTGGATGATCGGCACGTTGCCCGGGTCCTGTTCGAGCAGGAACTTCACGACTTCGAGGCCGAGCGTCATATGGCGCGACTCGTCCGATTGCGCGGAAAAGCCGAACGTGACCGTCGCCATGTCGCCGTTGAATGCGGCGCCCGACATGAACGGCATGAACAGCAGATTGGTCAGCACGTATTCGAACGAGAACGAGATCGCGGTGACGAACTCGAATGGGCCGGCACTCATCGCGTCTTCGAAATACGACTTCGGCACCGACAGATACCAGACCCGGTCGTGCATGTGCTTGAAGTCGTGGAAGCCGTTGAAGAACTTGTTGTAGTGGCTGATCGTGTGGACCTGCGTCTGCGCGTGGCGCAATTCGTCGATGGCCTGCATCTGGCAGGCAATCCGCGCGCCGGCGCCGCGGAAATTGCGCCCGGCCAGCGCGAAGCCGCGGTGCGCGGCATATTCGAGCGGACTCACGCCGGTCAGAAACAGCTTCAGCGCATTGATATAACGCGGGTCGGTCACGTTGAACTGGCCGTTGTTCTGCTGGAACGCGTCGATGATCGCGTAGAGCTTGCGTTCCTTTTCGCCCTGATACTTCCAGTAGGCGTCCATGGTCAGACGGAACGGGTCTTCCCATTTGTCCCAGTCGTGGACCTTGATGCCTTCGAAGCGGTCGTACGGAAAGATTTCATCCATCGGCTGATAGGTGGTCTCCCAGCCGAGGCCGCGCGTCAGCATCGCGTAGTTTTCCTTGATGCTCAGTTTTTTCGGTGCCGCGTTCGTGGTGCTCATCGTGTATCTCCCTTATCGATCGGAGCCAGCGCTTCAGCGCTGACTCCGATGCGATTCATCGGCCCGTTCAGGCCTTCCATTCAAGAATGAATTCGTCGTCGGTCTCGTCGATATTGCCGCCGAGCGAGATCAGATTGAGTTGCAACTCGCGCAGATCGAATGCGCGGCCGATGCGCTCCTCGATCGACTCGCGCCGGATTACGAGCCGGCCGACCGCGTCGATCTTGACCATCGCCGGAAACGCGTTGACCACCGCATGCGGGTTGTCCGCTTCGATCGCCTCGATGATCGGACGCGAATCGTCGTTGGTCTGAAACGCGATAAAGACGGAATCAGCCATGCTGGGTCTCCTGGGCCGGTTGTTGCGCCGCGAGCGGCACGCCCTGCTTGCGCACGCGCGCATCGAATGCCTCGGCGATCTCGCGCAAGGCGGCATCGGCGGCTTCGCCGCCCAGTGCTTCGAGCGCGAGCGGCCGCAAGGCATCGAGCACACGCGCTTGCCACTTCGCGACCCACTGGCCGAGCAGCGCGGCGTTTTCCGCGGACTCCGACGCTGCGGTCTTCAACGTCGCATCGACCCAGCGGCTCGTCTCGTCGAACCATGCGCTCGCGAACTCGTTCAGCATGCCGAGCGCCGCGCCGTATTCGCGCGACAGACGCGCGTCGATATGGCGATACACGAGCGGATACAGCAAGCCGTCGAGCACGACGTTCTGCGCGACATAGGTCTCGAACCAGTCCTTCACGACCATCGTGTCCTCGGCCACGCGGCGCAGGCCTTGCCACATCGGATCGTCGAGCCACCGCTGTTTGCCCTCGACAAGCGAGGTGCCCGCATTGCCGTCGAGCAGCAGACCGATACGCGAGAGGTACTGCGCGATACCGAGCCGGTCCATCGAATGGAACATCGTCGCCTGCGTGATCGCCGTGCCCCAGCCGTAGCCGGTCACGAAGCAGTTATTCGTATTGGCGGCCCATTCGACGTGGCGCAACGGCACCATCAGGGCCGCGATGCGCGCCTTCGCGTCGTCGGGCAGATCGCTGAAAAGCCGGCGGCGCGTCACGAACTCGATGTTCTTTTCCATCGTGTCCTGCTGCCGCGCCCGCGCGATCGTATAGGCGCCGTAGTAGTACTGACGCGGGTCCTTGAACGCGTACCAGTCGTTCATCACGATCGCGGTGCGGCCCTTGTCGTAGAGCGCAAGGCCGGGTTCCCACAGCGGCCGGTAGTGAAAGTTGGTTTCGGGCTGCAATTCCAGCGTCGCTTCCTGGTAGCGCGAAGCCGGCTTGTCCGCGCCGAGCCGTCTCGCGACATGCGAGAAGGTCTGTCGGATCTGCTGGACCGAGGATGTTTTGATGTCGATCTGCATGGAGCAATCTCCTTTGTTCATTGTCTGTTGCAACGCGCGGGCCCTTGCCCGCGCGTCATTCGGCAAGACCCGGCTGTCCGTAGCGCCACTTGAGCTGTTCGAGGTCCAGCGCCTCGGCTTCGTCGTCGCTCAGATGGAACACGCGATGGGTCGCGCAAAAGGACTCGTAGTCCGGTGCGCTCATCACGAGTTCGACGCTCAGGCCCGGATCGCCGATCGAAAAATCGAACTCGACGAAACCGTCGTCGCGACGTTCCCGGACGCGGACATAGCGCCGCGTCACGTCGAAATCTCGCGGCACGGGTTCGGCCGGGGGGTGATGCAGGGGCATCGCTCTCTCCTCATGGTTCTGCGTTGTGCTTCACTGCACGCATTTCATCAAAATGCATAGCAGCGCGCCTATTCATGCAATGACCATGCCAACGCGTGCCTGAGAGCCGCCCGGCGCGCGGCGAAAGGCGCACAATCCCTTGTGAATCAAGGGAAAAACGCGCGAAAAAAATTTCCGGGACGAAGTCGGCAAGCGCCGTGCGCCGCGTGGCGTTAGATCAAATGATCGAAATCGCCCCGTTGCGAGCGTGATAAAGCCGATCAAATCGGCATACGGGAACACCCGGGGCTACCGGCCTGCGATTCTCGATGCAGCCATGCGCGCGGCATTGCATACTGACGGCCGGCGCCTGCCGGCGAAAAACTCATGCAGTCGTTGGAGAAGAATTGCGATGGTCACCCGAATCAAGTCCGCGGAGCATCCGCACATGTCGATGGTCTCGCCGAAAGGCGCCTGCGTGGACAGCCTGCGCTATCCCGACATCGCGGATCTCATGTCGCGCCTGCACTTCTCGCCTGGCGACGGGCGCATCTGGCTCGGCGATCAGCGCATGCTGCTCGTGCATGCGGGCTCGGTCGGCGCGATGCGGCGCGAGCTGATCGACAGTCTCGGCCTCGACGCGGCGCGCGGCCTGCTCACGCGCATGGGCTACAACTCGGGCGCGCGCGACGCGGAACTCGCGCGCAAGGCGCGCCCCGACAGCTCGATCACCGAGATGTTCGCGGTCGGCCCGCAACTGCATATGCTCGAAGGCGTGACCGTGGTCGAGCCGGTGCGGCTCGAACTCGATGTCGAAAAAGGTCAGTACTACGGCGAATTCGTCTGGAAGAACTGCGCGGAAGACGAGGAGCATATCCGCACCTACGGCATCGGTGCGGAGCCGGTCTGCTGGACGCAGATCGGTTATGCGTCCGGCTATACGAGCGTGTTCATGGGGCGTCCGATCGTCTATCGCGAGGTCGAGTGCCGCGCGCTCGGACAACCGCAATGCCGGATCGTCGGCAAGCCGGTCGAGGAATGGGGCGACGAAGCCGCGGACGATCTGCGTTTCATGCAGGCGCAGTCGTTCACGCAGGGGCTGTCGGCGGGCGCGGCGAAACGTGACATACAACGCGACATGCCGCACGACACGCAACATGACGCGCGGCGCGAAGCGAAGGGCAATGCGAACCTCGCCATGTTCGGCGACACGCGCCCACCCACGCCCACCGCGTTCGACGACGACAACATGGTCGGCGCATCGCCCGGCTTCAACGCGGTCTGCCATATGATCCGGCGCGTCGCGAACACGCGCGCGACCGTGCTGTTTCTCGGCGAGAGCGGCGTCGGCAAGGAAGTGTGCGCGCGCACGCTGCATCGGATCAGCGGCTGCGGCAACGGCCCGTTCGTCGCGGTCAACTGCGCGGCGATTCCGGAAGCGCTGGTCGAGTCGGAACTGTTCGGCGTCGAGCGCGGCGGCTTCACCGATGCGACGCAAAGCCGGCCCGGCCGCTTCGAGCGCGCCGACGGCGGCACGCTGTTTCTCGACGAGATCGGCATTCTGAGCCTGACCGCGCAGGGCAAGCTGCTGCGCGCGCTGCAGGAAGGCGAGATCGAACGGGTTGGCGATACGCAGACGCGCCGCGTCAACGTGCGCGTGATCGCGGCCACGAACCTCGATCTGAAGGACGAGATTCGCGCGGGCCGCTTCCGGGAAGACCTGTATTTCCGCCTCAACGTGTTTCCGATTCGCGTGCCGTCGCTGCGCGAGCGGCGCGAGGACTTGCCCGTGCTGCTCAATCACATGCTGCACAAGTATCGCGAACGTCATGCGCGCGACGTGACCGGCTTCACGGGCCGCGCGCTCGACGCGCTGCTGAGCTACGGCTGGCCCGGCAATATCCGCGAGATGGAGAACCTCGTCGAGCGCGGCGTGATTCTTGCGCCCGACGGCGGCGCGATCGATATCGGCCATCTGTTCACGAGCGGCGAAACGATCGACGCGCAGATGTTCGGCCTCGGCATCAACGGCTCGTTGACGCCCTCGGACTCGTTGCTCGATCAGAAAGCGGCCGCCGATGGCGAGGTCGAACGCGTCGTCAGAAAAGTGAATGACCTGCTGATGGGCGCGAGCGGCGAGATCGAGCCGACTTCGCTCGACGATATCGAAACCGCGCTGCTGAAAAGCGCGGTGCAGCGCGCGCAGGGCAATCTGTCGGCGGCCGCGCGCACGCTCGGGATTACGCGTCCGCAGCTCGTCTACCGGTTGAAGACCCGGGGGCTGCGGGTATAGGCCAGGAGCGGGCGAAGAACGAACGAAGAGCGAACGACGCGTCGACCCGCGGCAGGCGCCGGCCGGGTTTGCGACCTGGATCACGACCTGGGTTGCGGCCTGAGTCATGGCCCGGGTTGCAACCCGGGGCGCGCCCCGGGCATCCGGCACGCATTGCGCGAATTCCCGGACCCGCTAGAATCGTGGCGTTCTGGCGCCGGGGATTCGACCATGAAAAACAACGAACGATTGATCGCTTGCTTCCTGGCGTGCGCGCTGCTCGCGGGCTGCGCGAACGACCCGCCGAGCGCGGCGGACAACCTCCCCGTCCGCCCCGCGCAGCAGGTGCTCGATCATTGTCTCGCGATACTCGCGCCGGCCGGCATGCCGCCCCCCGCGCCGGACAGTCTCAACGAGTCGCAGTGGTCGCGCTATGTCGGCTGTGCCATCGGCGCCAATCTGCATGCCCCGAGCGATCAGGTGCGCGACAACCCCGAAGCGCTCGTCGAAGTGCGGGTGGCCCCGAACGGCGAGATCAGCGCGATCCAGCGGCTCGGCAGCAGCGGCAACGCCGCATGGGACCACGCAGTCGATCGCTCGATCGGAGCGACGCCCGCGCTGCATCCCGCGCCGGCCGGTCATCGGGTCAGCAGAATGGTCCTGCATTTCAAGCCCGTCCCGCAGGGACTCGGCATGCCCTCCGCAGCCGGTCTCAGCGACGAGAGCCACTGGTCCCGGCATCAATGCATCTGGGTTAGCGGCATGCATTCGTGCAATTGACGTGCGATTGACGCGCGGTTAAGTGCGCAGTTAAGCGCGCGGTCAAACACACCCTTGAAGCGACGCAATTGAAGCGCCATGAATCACCCCATGCAAAGGGCCATGACCCGCATGCGGCAACGCTACCATCATCGGCGGCAAAGCAATTCGCCGTTCAACGGGTAAAACCGCAGCCAAATCCGGCACTGGAAGCACCGCGCCAAACCGTAAGATCGAGACGACCTGTCAGTTGAACGTTGGACGGCATGCTAGATCTTCCTCTTTCCGATGACGCGTGGGCGCGTATCAGCCACCTGTTCCAGCAGGAGCCGAAGAAGCGTTCCGGACGACCGTCGCGCCCGCCGCGCGAAATCGTGAACGCGATCCTGTGGATCATGACGCGCAACGAAAAATGGCACCGTTTGCCGGCGACGTTTCCGCCGTCGCAGACCTGCTACCTCAAATGGCTGCAATGGCGGCGCTCGGGCCTCATCGCGCGGCTTCTCGACGAGCTCGAATTGACCGGGCAGGTCGCCCTGTCGGAAGCACCGGAAGCGTCGGCAGCCGACGCGTAAAGTCTGCGCGGCTGCAAAACGAAGCGAAACGCAGCGCGGCTGATCGCGGCTGATCGATCCGCACGCAGCCTTGCTGCGCGGCGCACCGCGTTCACGCGCTTTTCCTCGTACCGCCGGCGGCAATGCGGCTTATATTGATGTCAGGAGCACTCGCGCTTTGCCCTGCCGGTACGGCGCGATCTGTATCGGCAACGCGCGCGCGGGTATGATGCCGAACGCGTCCCGCTCCGGCCCAGGACGCCACGCAGCGGCGACGCGCCAGCGTCGTGATCGCCGTGATCGCCGTGATCGCCGTGATCGCCGTGACCGCCGTGACCGCTCCTTAAGCCGCATTTTTCGTCGCGAGAACCATCATGTCTGCCCAACACGACAAAGCTTCCGGCTCGAGCACCCCGCCGAACGAGGCGAAGCACAAGCCGCTGTCCCTGACCGCGCGCAATCTCCTGATGGTCGCCATCGGCCTGGTAACGTTCGCGATCGTGTCGGGTGTCGTGCTGTACAACCCGATCATGTACGGCGACGAGATTCCGAACTTCGGCATCATCCTGATGCTGACCGTGCCGGTCATCGCCGGTGTCGCGTTTCGCGTCGGCATCGACGCGTGGCTCGACCGCAAGTGAGCCGCGCGGCTCCGGCCAGCCGCGCGACAATCATCGCCCCTCTCGGCGCGGCGTAGCAGCGTGACGTGACGGCACGGCCGCTGCGTCACGCACGCGCCACCGGCAACACGACCCATACTTCGAGCCCGCCGCCTTCGCGCGCATGAAACTGCAGACTGCCGCCATGCAGCCGCGCGATCCGCTCGACAATCGACAGCCCCAGCCCCGTACCGCCGCTGTGCGCACGCGCATTGCGGCCGCGCTGGAACGGCGCCTTGAGCTTCTCCAGTTCTGCCGCCGACAAACCCTTGCCCCGATCGCCGACCGCGACCGTCAGCGCATCCCGGGTTGCCCACGTGCGCACCGCGAGCCCCGAGCCGCCGTAGACGATGGCGTTCTGCATCAGGTTCATCAGGAGCCGCATCATGCCGATCGGACGATAGACGATGGCCGGCAGCGTCCCGAGCGACAACTCGAACGCGTGCCCGAGCCCCGCGAAATCGCCGGCGAGCCGCTCGATCAGCGCGTTCAGATCGCCGGCTTGCGCTTCCTCGCGCTCGCCGCTGCCCGCGTAGTCCATGAACTGCTGCAGGATCGTCTCGATCTGGTCCAGATACGACTCGGCCGCGATCACGAAGCTGCTGTCGCCGCCTTGCGGCATCGCCATGGCCATCGAAAGACGCAGCTTCGTGAGCGGCGTGCGAATGTCGTGCGAGATGCCCGCGAGCATCAGCGCGCGGGTCGCCTCGGCTTCCTGTAACGCCCGCGTCATCTGATTGAAAGCGCTGCCCACTGCGGCGATTTCGCTGGGGCCGTCGGTCGGCAACGGCGCGGGCGTTTCACCGGCGCTGACGCGGCGCGCGGCCCGCGTCAGTTCGCGCAACGGCTCGTTCAGATGCAGCTGGATCGCATAGCCGGCCAGCGCCGCCAGCACGCCGAGGCCGAGCGACAGCAGGATCGCCGCTTCGAGCCCGCTGCCCTGCGCGTCCTCGGGAATCGGCAACGCGATCCAGTACGGGGCGGCCGGCATCCTGCCGGAAACATGGTCCGATGCATGGCTCGAAGCATCACCCGAGGTATGGCCCGAAACATGGCCCGCAGCATCGGCCAAAGAAGAACCGCCCGCCCCGCCCACCGGCGCATGCATGCGAATCCACAAGCGCTGCACGCCCTCGGTCTGCCAGCGCGCAGGCATGTCGGCGGGCAGATGCTTGCGCAGACTGTCGAGAAACACGCCGCGCTGATAGTTGCGATACGCGCGCATGAGACTCGGCCGCGGCGCGGCGTCGGCCTCGGGCGGCAACTGCTCGCGCGCGTCGAGGCGCGCGCTCAGCAC
>NZ_JAAGPS010000167.1:0-14149 GCF_017105025.1 Paraburkholderia sp. Ac-20336
GTGCAGAAGACGGCCGACAGCGCCGCCGCCGAGGTCGCGAGGCTCGGCGCCGAGCTGGCGTTTCTGCGCGAGCAGGGCACCGCCCGCGCGACGGCGCCGCGTCGCTGAGCGAAACAATGCACGGCTGCCGCAGAGGCGCGGCATGACCATGATGCCGTGCTGTAGTGGAGTCGAGTCGCCGTCGCCAAAGCCTGAGCGGCGGCTTTTTTCGGGGAAACCGTGATGTTCAGCAAGAAAAAAAACGCAGGTATCGAGCGCTCGAGGCTTGCCACGTTGATCGCAGAAGACGTGCGAATTACCGGCGATCTTCAGTTCAGCGAGGGGTTGCGCATGGACGGCCATATCAAAGGCAACGTCAGCGGCGCGGCCGGCAGTCAGACCTTGCTCGTCCTGAGCGATCGAGGCTCGATCGAGGGCAACGTGCACTGCTACGACGTGGTGGTCAATGGCCGGATCGTGGGCGATCTGACGGCCGATCACTTCGTCGAACTGCAGGGTAATGCGCATGTGACCGGCAATATCTATTACCAGCAGTTGCAGATGGATTGCGGCGCTTCGGTCGAAGGCAAGCTCAAGAAATGCGAGCCGGCTCAGCCGGCGCAGCCGCTGCTGGCACGTCCGGCCGCAGGCAGCGAGCCGGTGCGGGTCATGCTGCGCGAGAGCGAACCTCGCGAAGTTCGCCCCGCCGAACTCAAACCGTCTCCGTCGAAGGCTGAGCGGGGGTGATGCCGGGCCTGGTGTCCGCACGCCTCGCCGGGCGTCTCCTTCGGCTGACGCAGCGCGCGCACGGCGCGGCTTGCCGCGCGGTGTGCCGACGCACCGACGCGCCGCGCCCGAGCGTGGCGAGCATGTCACGCTCGACGCTCGGCCGCTTGAACAGAGGAACACGATTCAGCCGCTCGCGAGCAGCAGGTCACCAGTGAAGACGAACCCGCATGCCATGCCAGACTGCACCCGCTGCGGCGCTATCGCGGTTACACTGCGGTTCATGCACTCCGGCTCCACGTTCCGACTCCGTCCGTCGACCTCCGTCCGCACCGCTTTCGCGAGCGTGGCGTTCGCACGCATGGACGCTTCGCTCAACGTGCACGCCAAAGCCAAAAAACAGCCGCTCATCTGACCGGAACACGCTGCTCCGTCGTCAGATGTGCGACGGAACGACCGGTTGACCGCCCCCGCGGCTTTCTCCTTTCTTCCTCGCACCGCTGACCGGATTCGATACGGTCGTCATCGAGGTAGAAAACATGTCTGATTTCTCGGGTATCTGGATTCCGCTGATTACGCCGTTCGCCGACGGCGCGGTCGATCACGCCGCCTTGCGCGCGCTCGTGCGCCGCTATGCCGACGCCGGCGTGGCCGGTCTCGTCGCGCTCGGCACGACCGGCGAGCCGGCCACGCTCGACGCCGCCGAACAGGATGCCGTGCTCGCGACGATTCTCGACGCGGTGCAGGTTGCCGCTGACGCGACCCCGCAGCGGCACGCGTTGCCGGTACTGGTCGGCGTGTCGGGTAATGGCACGGCGAGCATGCGCGAGCGCATCGAACAGTTGAATCCGCTGCCGATCGCGGGCGTGCTGATTGCCGCGCCGTATTACACGCGGCCTGCGCAAACCGGTATCGTCGGCCATTTCAGCGCGCTGGCCGACGCGAGTGCGCAACCCGTCGTGCTGTACGACATTCCGCAGCGCACCGGTGTGCGGCTCGAACTCGACACGCTGCTCACGCTGGCCGCGCATCCGCGGATTCGGGCGATCAAGGATTGCGCGGGCTCGCTCGACACAACGCTTGCGTTGATTCGCGACGCTCGCTTGCAGGTGCTGGCCGGCAACGACCTCGAGATCTTCAGTACGCTGTGTCTTGGCGGCAGCGGGGCGATTGCGGCAGCCGCGCATGTGCGGCCCGAGCGTTTCGTCGCGCTGCATCGTGCGCTCGCCGATGGGCGGCTCGACGACGGGCGGCGGATTTTTCAGGCGCTCGTGCCGCAGATCGAGCTTGCGTTCGTCGAGCCGAATCCGTCGCCGGTCAAGGCGATGCTTGCGGCCGAAGGCTGGATCCGCAACGAGTTGCGCATGCCGATGACGCCTGCGAGCGACGCATTGGCGCGGCGGCTCGAAGCGCTCGTCGCGAGCGCAGAGGGCGAACGGAGGTAAAGCGGCAGGGCTAAGCGGCGGCATGAGGTCGCGGCACGAAGCCGCGACGCGCGGCCGTGGCGTAAAGCGGTGATCCGAAGCCGAGAAGCGCGGGCTGGCCGGCCCATGCCCGGCCTAGACCCGGTTCATACCGGCCCGTGCTTTCTCAAATCGTGCCGGCTGCCGTCGGCGCATATCCGACATCGTCGTGATGCACGCGGGCCGCCCCGAGCGTCTCTTTCGACTGACGCAGCGCGCGCATGGCGCGGCGTGCCGCGCGGTGCGCCGACGCGCTGCGATCGAGCGTGGCAAGCATGTTGCGCTCGACGCTCAGCAGCTTGAACGCGAGCACGATCAGGCCGCTCGCGAGCAGCAGGTCGCCGGCGAAGACGAAGGCGTACAGCGCCGACGTCGTGCGTGGATTGGCGAGCACGAGCGACAGGTTGGTGCGGTTCAGCAGCGCGAGCACGAGCGGCAGGATTGTATTGAGCGACGCGAGCATGGCGCCGGTCGCCGCGATAGAGCGTGCCGGGCTGAGATGCGTGCGGCGCGGCCGGCATATGTCGTAAAGCGTGCCGAGGCGGCACGGCAGGAAGAACAGCGCGAGCAGCGCCGCGCGGAAGAGAATCGGCAGCGGATACGCGAGCGCGCCGCCATAGAGCGCGCAGAACAGCAGCGACAGCGCGAGCCCGGTGCGCCATGGCGCGCGAATGCCGAGCAGCTTGCGCAGGCCGCACCAGATCAGGATCCGGCATTGCAGCGCGAACGTTGCGCCGAGTACGAGAAACACACCGTGCCGCCACGTCAGATGCAACGCGAAGCAGGCCGACGACGCGCCGTTCAGATAGAACCCGATGGCCCAGAAACGGAATGCGACGACCTGCGGGAACATGCGCGACAGCGCCGTGGTGATGAGCGCACAGCAGAGGAACGTGATCAGCCACAACGAGGTATACGTCGCTACGTCGAAAGTCATGAAATCTCCAACACCTTGCCTGTTTTGTTTTGTGCGTTGCCGTCGTAGCGGCTGGGCGTCTGCCCAATCGTCATGAACGCTGACGACAACATGCTTTTATGTCATCCCGAAGTCGTTTCGGGGAAATCATTCTGAAAAGTCATTGCGAAGCTCGTTTCAACGCGTGGCGTGCTCACGCGGCCATTGTTCTCCCCCTGAGCATGGCGCCGAAGTCGCCGGCGTTGACTGGCTGGCCGGGCAGGACGCCTGGCATTGCGTTGCATGTGTTGCTGGCGTTGCGCGTCGTCGAGGGCGGCTGGTCGGCCTGCGATTTCGTCTCGACGTCCGCGGCCCGTGTTGCCATTTCGAAAGGATGTGCGAGCGCGGCAGCGAAACGTTTGCGCGAAAGATCGAGTGGGTTGGGCTTGCCGGGCGCGCGCGCGATCCGAGGCGCGGCCGTCGAGGTGGCGCGCGCGAGCGGGCAGGCCCTCGCCGCGAGCGCGTCGGCGAGCCGCCACGCGTGCCGCGGCGGCATCGGCGCAAGCAGAAACATGCGGTCCGTCAGTTCGGGCGCGCCGGACGACGCCAGCGCCACGGCCACGAACGAAATAGCGACGAACCAGAAAGGGTGGGAACTCAGCATATGGGGTCCAACCGCCGGGAGAAGGGCGGCTTGACCTGTTATCGGCAGTTCGCGGCTTTTATTTAGACAAATCGAGATGCCTTCGCGAGCTGGCCCGATTGGGCGCGGATGGCGGCCGGGCCGGGCTTTGCGGCGTGTTTCAACGGTGGATCACGGGGGCGAGTCGCGGCGGCGAATCACGGTTGCAGATCGCGCTGGCGGACCATGGCAGCAAGCCCCGGCGGCGCGTCATGGCAGCGCTGCCTCGGGACGGCTCAGCGCGAAGCCCTCGTCGAGCCAGCCGGTGACGCCGCCGGCCATCAGCTTGACGGGCCGCGCGAGTTGCGCGAGCCGCAGGGCACCGCGCGCCGCGCCGTTGCAGTGCGGGCCCGCGCAATAGGTGACGAAGAGCGTGTCGGCGGGATAGCCGGCCAGCTTCGACGCGACGATCTTGCCATGCGGCAGATTGAGCGCGCCCGGCACGTGGCCCTGGGCGAACAGCGCGGGACTGCGCACGTCGAGCAGCACGAAGCCGGGCGTGCCGCTCGCGAGCGCGGCGTGGACGTCGGAACAATCGGTTTCGAATTGCAGCGACGCCTGGAAGTGGGCGAGCGCGGCGGCGCTGCCGGCGGCGGGGATCGCAGTGACCGCGTTGGCGCGGTTGGTGACGTTGGGGCCGTCGCTGTCGGCGGTGCGACTGGAAGGCATGGAAGTGTCGGACATGGCTAGGCGCGATGGCAGGGTTGAGCGGACGGCCTGTCGGCGGGCGGGGCTGCGGTGCGATCAGGCGGTTTGATTGTGCCGCTCGGCCCGTATACGGATAAGTGGCGTAATCGTCAATATCCGGTAACATCGCGCCATGCAAAACCATCTCGTTGTCGCGCTGGCCTACGACCGGCTCTGCACCTTCGAATTCGGCTGCGTGACTGAACTGTTCGCGCTCGAACGTCCCGAACTCGGCGTGCCCTGGTATCGCTTCGCGGTTTGCGCGGCCGAGCCGGGGCCGATCCGCGCGGCGGGCGGCATTACGATCGGCGCGCCGCATACGCTGACGCTGCTCGCACAAGCCGACACGATTGTGATTCCGGGCTGGCGCGACGCGGACGAAGCACCGCCCGCCGCGCTGCTGAGCGCAATCCGCGCCGCCTACGAGCGTGGCGCGCGACTCTGCTCGATCTGCTCGGGCGTGTTCGTGCTCGCGGCGGCGGGCGTGCTCGACGGCAAGACCGTCACGACGCACTGGCGCTATGCGGAGACACTGCAGCAGCGCTATCCGCATCTGCGCGTGCGGCCCGATGCGCTCTATGTCGACGAAGGGCGGATCATCACGTCGGCGGGATCGGCGGCCGGGCTCGACATGCTGCTGCACCTCGTGCGGCGCGACCACGGCAGCGCGATCGCGAACCGCGTCGCGCAACGGCTCGTGGTGCCGCCGCATCGCGAGGGCGGGCAGGCGCAGTTCGTGCCGCGACCGGTGCCGCACGACGAAAGCGGGCGTCTCGCGAAGCTGATGGACTGGGTGCGCCGCCATCCCGCCGAGCCGCACACGCTGCGCTCGCTCGCCGAGCGTGCCGCGATGAGCACGCGCACGCTGCAACGGCAATTTCGCGACGCGACCGGCATGGCGCCGTACGACTGGCTCGTGCGCGAGCGCGTCGCGATTGCGCGCGAACTGCTCGAAGCGCCGTCGCCGTTGCCGATGGCGCGCGTCGCGGAACTGGCGGGGTTCGGCTCGGAAGAATCGCTGCGGCGGCATTTCCGGCGCATTGCGTTGACGAGCCCGGGGGCGTACCGGCGCAAGTTTGGGGCGCGGGACGCAGGTTGAGTGCCGGATGGCGGCGGATTGCGCGATCCGGGTGGTGTCAGGATTGCGCAATGCCGGTTTAGGGGCTGTGAGGTTCGGGTGGACTTTCAGGTCGATCCTTAGGTGGCCCCTCAGGTGGACCTGAGGGCAGCGCTTTCTGAAAAGCGCATCAAACCAGCGCGGTCTGCACATCCACGCTTCGATGCAGGGCCTTCGAATACGGGCAGGTCTGATGGCAGTGATCGACAGCATGGCCGAATTGAGCGCGTGGGCGCATCTGCGCAGCGGCGGCGGGCAGAAGTCGGTGATCGCCGATGACCTGATCGCATTCGGCAACCGGCACGACTGGCAGTTGCCGCTGATCGATCTCGCGCAATGCGAGGCGCAGGTGGCGCCAGCTGGAAAGCGTATTGCGCGAGGCTTATGATCGCGGTGCGATAGCCTCGCAGCCGCGCGAGATCCGCAACATCGCCAATCAGAACAACTCCCTTTGCCCCGACATCAACCTCGTGAAATCGTCGCGCAGCAAAGGCAGAATCGCGTCGGCAACCGGCTGCAATTGCCGCGTCAGATAGTGCTCGTAGTCGATCGCCGAACGCAGCGTTTCGAGCGGCTCGGGCCCGGCGATCGTCATCACGTAGCTGATCCAGCCGCCGTTCTGATATTGCAGCGGACGTCCCTGCGCGCGATTGAAGTCATCGGCGACGCGTGCCGCGCGCACGTGCGGCGGCACGTTGCGCTCGTAGGCGGCGAGCGGGCGGCGTAACTGCTTGCGATACACGAGTTGATCGTCGAGCCGGCCCGCGAGCGTATCGCGCACATAGTCGCGCACGTAATCCTGATACGGCTGCTGTTTGAAAATGCGCCGGTACAGCTCCTGCTGAAACTGTTGCGCAAGCGGTGTCCAGTCCGTGCGCACGGTTTCGAGCCCCTTGTAGACCACTTCCTCGCTGCCGTCCGCGGCCACGCTGAGACCCGCATAGCGCTTCTTGCTGCCTTCTTCGGTGCCGCGCACGGTCGGCATGAAAAAGCGCCGGTAGTGCCGCTCGAATTGCAGTTCGAGCGCGCTGTCGAGTCCGAAGCGCGCCTGCAAGGTCTGCCGCCACGCCGCGTTGATATGGTCGACGAGCGCGCGGCCGATGCGCGCGGCGGCGTCCTCGTCGCGCGCGTGCTTGAGCCACACGAAGGTCGAATCGGTATCGCCGTAGATCACTTCGTAGCCTTGCGCCTCGATCCATTCGCGCGTCGTGTGCATGATTTCATGGCCGCGCATCGTGATCGACGACGCGAGGCGCGGATCGAAAAAGCGGCAGCCGGTCGAACCGAGTACACCGTAGAACGCGTTCATGATGATCTTCAGGGCCTGCGAGAGCGGCTTGTCGTGCTCGCGCTTGGCCGCTTCGCGCGCGTCCCAGACCTGCGCGACGACCGACGGCAGGCAGTGGCGCGTGCGCGAAAAGCGCGCGCCGAGAAAGCCCGGCACCGAGTGTTCGTCGTCGGGATGCAGCAGGCCTTCGACGAGACCGAGCGGGTCGATCAGAAACGTGCGGATGATCGACGGATAGAGGCTCTTGTAGTCGAGCACGAGCACGGAGTCGTAGAGGCCGGGCCGCGAATTCATCACGAAGCCGCCGGGGCTCGCGGCACCGGCGACGTCGCCGAGATTCGGCGCGACATAGCCTTGCCGATGCATGCGCGGCATATACAGATGCGTGAACGCCGCGACCGAGCCGCCGCTGCGATCGGCGGCGAGGCCGGTCACGCTCGCGCGTTCGAGCAGAAACGACAGCAGTTCGGTCTTCGCGAAGATGCGCGTAACCAGTTCGCAATCCTTGAGGTTGTAGCGTGCGAGTTCTGGCTTGGCTTCGTCGAAGCGGCGCTGGATTTCATCCATGCGCTGATACGGGTTGTCGATCGCCTTGCCCTCGCCGAGCACCGAGCGCGACACGTATTCGAGGCTGAACGACGGAAAGCTCCACGTCGCCGAGCGCAAGGCCTCGATACCGTCGATGACAAGACGACCCGCCACGCCCGCAAAAAAGTGATTGCGCGTGACGCTGTGCTCGCGCCACTCCATCACGGCGCCGCTGCGGCCGATGCGCAACGGCACGCGATACTGTTGCGCATGCTGTTGCAGCACCTTCAGATCGAACTGCACGAGATTCCAGCCGATGATCGCATCGGGATCATGCAACTCCATCCACGCGATCAGTTTTTCGAGCAGCTGGGCGCGCGTTTCGCAGTATTCGAGCCTGAAGTCGAGCGCGCCCGCGTCGCCGTCGCTGTCGTTACCATTAGGCGGGCCGAGCATATACACCTGGCGCTCGCCGCAACCTTCGAGCGCGATCGAATAAAGCTCGGCATGCACGCTCGTTTCGATGTCGAGCGACACGAGCTTCAACGGCGGACGATAACCGTTGGCCGGTTTCAATTCGCCGTTCAGAAGCGGGCCTTTGGGCTGCGGCTCGCCGCTGAACCACACGGGCGCGGTGATGAAGTGCTCCATCATGTAGCGCTCGGGCGGCTGGATGTCGGCTTCGTAGACGTCGATGCCGCCTTGTTTCAGGCGTTTTTCGAGGCCCTTCAACTGCCGGTATTGCGGGCAGTAAAGCCCCATCACCGGACGCTGCTGGAAGTCGCGCAATTCGAGCGACCGCAGCTCGTGCTGCTTGTCCTCGCGCAGAATCGTCTCGGCGCGCTCGCGATGTTCGCCGGGAATGAAGGCGACCGAAGGCTGAGGGCGCAAACGGATATGGCGCGGCCCGTTATCCGTGGCCAGCCAGAATTCGATTTCCGTGCCGGCGGGCGTGTCCCGCCAATGCCGGGTCAAAATGAAACCCTGCTCGAACTCAGTCAAACTCGCACCTCTTTTACGCCTCTTCGCTCTACCTCTCGACGGGCTTGATCGCCTTGTGCGATTTTACCGCCGCAAGCGTTGGTCGCGATGGCCGAAGAAGGGCGCGGAGTGCGGATGTAAGGCGACGCTGTAAAACGAAGTCGTGCAGGCGAGGCAATGGCCCGCGTGATACGAGCGAAATAAAAAAGGCGCTCCTAAATGGACCAAGTGAACCAAACGGACCAGGCGGCGCGCCTGCGCAAGGCACGTCGAACGGAAAACCCGCTCAGGCTTCGAGCGCGAGCGTCGCGAACGTGCCGAGCCAATGCTCGCCCATATAGTCGCCGGCCACGTGCGCGAGCGCGCTATGCAGATGGCGCTCGGCGCTTTCGAACAGCACCGTGCGGCGTACGTCGCCAGCCGGCAGCACGCGCGCGAGCGAGCGCTGGCACCACGCGCGGCTCAGATTGAGACCGTCGAGGTGGGCGATCTTGCCGTCGCTGCGATCGGTCACGATGGCGGGCTCGAACAGCGTCGCGGGCTTCTTCGCGCCGAGGTCCGGCAGAAAGCGGCCAAACCAGTCGACGAATTGCGCGGACGGCAGCACGCGCCGCATCAGTTCCGCTTCCATCAGCGAAGGGGAGAGAAATTCGTCGCCGCACGGCTCCCATGCCTGGCAGGCGACGTCGTCGAGGAACCAGCGTTCGGCGGTGCTGACGATCAGCGCTTCGAGCGACGTGCGCGAGGTTTGCCGCGCGAAATCGAGTGTCAGCGCCAGCGCGAAAGCCATGTTGAAGTGCGTGCCGACCCGCAGCGGATAAGTCGCCTTCGGCAGAAACTCCTCGAAGCGTTCGACGAAGGTGGCCGTGAGCGGCGCGAACGTCTTCGACCAGCGTGCGGCCTCGGAGATCTTCAGCGCGTCGAGCTGCGCGCTCAGCGCGAGCAGCCATGCCCAGCCATAGGGACGCTCGAAGCCGCGGTTGTGCGGCAGGTCGAGATACGCGAGTTCGCCGGCCACGTTCGCGTGGGTGAAATGCTCGTCGGCCACCGCGACGATGCGTGCGGCCTCGGGCAGATCGGGGAAGCGTTCGAGCAGATGCAGAACCAGCCAGTAGCCATGCACGCACGAATGCCAGTCGTAGCTGCCGTAGAAGATCGGGTGCAGCGCGCGCGGGCCCTGCACGTCCTGCGCGCCGGCAAGCGCGTGCGTGAGCTTGTTCGGATACTCGCGCGTGAGGTGGGCGAGCGCGAGGTTGGCGAATTTCGACGCGAATTCGCGGGTGAGTTGTTGCGGCAACGGCGCGGTCATCGGCGGCTCCTCAGAAGCGGAATACGAACAGGTACAACAGTATGGTGTTGACGACCAACAGGAGTAAAGCGGTCGGCCATTGTGCCTTGATGACGCCGTTCTGGTCTTTCAGTTCGAGCAGCGCGGCGGGCACGATGTTGAAGTTGGCGGCCATCGGCGTCATCAGCGTGCCGCAGAAGCCGGACAGCATGCCGATCGCGCCGAGAATCGCGGGGTTGCCGTTGAACTGATGCACGATCAGCGGCAGGCCGATGCCGGCCGTCATCACAGGAAACGCGGCGAACGCGTTGCCCATGATCATGGTGAAGATCGCCATGCCGAACGTGTAGGCCGCGACCACCGCGAACGCCGAGTCGACCGGAATCCACGTTTTCACGAGATCCGACACCACGTGACCGACGCCCGCGACCGCGAACAGCGCGCCGAGCGCCGCGAGCATCTGCGGCAGGATCGCGGCCCAGCCGACCGTGTCCATGGTTTGGCGCGCATCTTTCAGCGCATGCACGGGCGAGTCGCGCAGCATGAAGAGCGCCGCGCCGAATGCGACCAGCGTGCCGAGCACGAGCGAGATCAGCGTGACGTTCTTCGTCTCGACGAAGGGGACGTATTTGAGCGTGAGCGTGCCGGCCAGCGTGATGAGCGGAATCAGCAGCGCCGGCACGAACAGCTTGTTGCCGAAGCGCCGCGCGTTCGCTTCGCGGCGCGCGGCGGCGGCTTCGCTGTTGCTGTCGCTGTGGCCTCGTCCGAGCTTGCCGGAGCCCGCGATCAAGGCGAGCGCGATGGCGAGGCAGCCTGTCACGAAGTGCGGCAATTCCGCGCCGAACAGGAACGTGACCGCATAAATGCCCCAGAACAGAAAGTTGATGACGCGGCGCGGATTCGAGCGGTCGCGCAGATTGAACAGCGCGAACGCGGCGAACATCAAACCGGCGAGGACGTAGAGGGATTCGAGCTTGATCGTCATCGCGCGGCGCTCCGTTTGTAGGCGCTCATTTTGTGCGACAGATTGCGGTCGAGCAGGATCAGGCGGATCACGTGAATGACGAGCGCGGCGATTGCGGTCGGAATCGCCCACACCGAGACCTGCAACGGTTCGACGAAGACGCCGTTCTGTTCGAGAAAGCCCTTGATGAGCAGGATCGACTGGATCGCGATGAAGATGTCCTCGCCGAAGAACACGGCGATATTGTCGACCGCCGATGCGTTCGCGCGAATCTGCTGGCGCACCGCCTCGGGCAATTCGCCGTGACGGTTCGCGGCGGCGGCTTCGGCCATCGGCGCGATCAGCGGCCGTACCATTTGCGCGTGGCCGCCGAGCGAGGTGAGGCCGAGCGCCGCCGTGATCTGGCGGATCACGAAGTAGAGCATCAGCACGCGGCCGGTGGTGGCGGCCTGCAGGCGTGAAATCAGATGCCGCGCCTGTTCCTTCAAGCCGTTGCGTTCGAGCAGCGCGATCACCGGCAGCGTGAGCCAGATCAGGCCCATGTAGCGGTTATCGGCAAAGGCCTTGCCGAACGCGCTGACGATCTCGACCGGGTGCAGGCCGCCGGCCACCCCGGTCGCGATGCCCGCGAGCGTGACCACCAGCAGCGCGTTGAAGCGCAATGCGAAGCCGAGCACCACGATCGGCACGCCAATCAAAACCCACATGCGGCTCTCCTTCTGGTTGCGGCGACGCCCGGTTACCGGCGCGTTGCGCGATGACGATGCGGCGGATGAACGATGGCCCGGCGATCAGCGAGCCCGCGCGCCTGCCGGCACGGCGACGGAATCTAGCACGATAATTTATCGATAAATAGACGAGAAAATATTTTCACAGGGTAAACGCCAAGATTCGCCAACCCCACCGTCACTCCACGCCGATTTCCTCGGCCGTCAGTTGCCGCAACTGTTCGAGCAGCTTCACGGCCGGACTCGGCAGAATGCCTTGCCGGCGCCGGAACGCGGTCAGCGTGCGGCGCCCGGCCACGCCGGGCACGCCGAGCGTATCGAACACGCCGGCCTTGCTCTCGGTCACGTACATCGGCGCAGCCATCCAGCCCAGAAAACCCGAACGCGCGACGAGGCTCTTCAGCACCGTGATCGAACGCGTTTCGACGACCACGTTCGGCAGCCCGAGCCCGTGCTCGGCGAACACGCTCTGCATCTGCTCGAACGGCCCGGTGCCGCGCGGCGGAATCGCCCAGCGCTCGCCGAGCGTATCGGCAAGCGTGAGACCGGGCTTACGCCGCAACGGATGATCGGGCGCGGCGACCACATAGCTCGCGTCTTCCCAGCGGCAATCGGCGATCGCCGTGATTTCGTCGCTATCGGGCACGGCTACGCTGAGCGCGAGGTCGATCTCGCGCCTGACGAGCGCGTCGGCGAGACGGTCCCACACGCCCTCGATGATCTCCACGCGCAGATTCGGCCACTTGTCGAGCACGCGGCCCACCGCGAGCGGCAACACGAGGCTCGCGATGCTGCCTGCCGCGCCGACGCGGATCGTGCCGCGCGCGAGCCCGCGCAGCGCGTCGATTTCCTCGCGCGCCTGTTCGGCCTCGCGTTGCAACAGAAGCGCATGCGGCAGCAGCACCGCGCCGACCTCGGTCAGATGCATGCCGCGCGAATGCCGCTCGAACAGCGGGGCGCCGACCTGTTCCTCGAGCCGGCGAATGGTCCGGCTCAGCGCGGGCTGCGTGACGTGCAGCGCATCCGCCGCGCGGCCGAGGCTGCCGCTTGCGACGATCGCCGCGAACGCCTGAAGTTGCTGCAGGTTGTAAGTCATGCCAAAAGGTAATGCCTTTTTCCAAATAAGGCAATTTCCGGCTACCCATACCGTCGGGATAATGGCCGTTCGTTTTGTTGCGCCGATTTTTCGCGCCGACGTGTTGTACTTATAAAAAACAGGAGACATCGCATGACAGCCCACGTGACAGCCCACGCTGCGCAGCAGAATCCCGGCAATCACCCGCAATGGACCGTGCGCGACGCGGTCATCGACTTCGCGCGCCGCGTCGGCATGACGTCGATCTTCGCGAACCCGGGCTCGACCGAGTTGCCGATGTTTCGCGATTTCCCCGCCGATTTCCGCTATGTGCTCGGTCTGCAGGAAGCCGTGGTGGTCGGCATGGCCGACGGCTATGCGCAGGCCACCGGCAACGCGGCGCTCGTGAACCTGCATTCGGCGGCGGGCGTCGGCAACGCGATGGGCAACATCTTCACGGCGTTTCGCAACCGCACGCCGCTCGTCGTCACGGCGGGCCAGCAGGCCCGCTCGATCCTGCCGTTCGATCCGTTTCTCGCCGCGACCCAGGCGACCGAATTGCCGAAACCCTATGTGAAGTGGAGCATCGAGCCCGCGCGCGCGCAGGACGTGCCGCTCGCGATCGCGCGCGCCTACGCAATTGCGATGCAGGAGCCGCGCGGCCCGGTGTTCGTGTCGATTCCCGCCGACGACTGGGATCAGCCCGCCGAACGCGTGCCGGAGCGCGAGGTCGCGCAGGTCATGCGCCCCGATGCGGCAATGCTCGAACGCATCGGCGCGTTGCTCGACGCGTGCGAGCGGCCCGCGTTCGTGGTCGGCGGCGCGGTCGATCGCGCCGATGCGGCGGAGGACGTCGTGCAACTGGCGGAGCGCCATCGCGCGCGCGTCTATGTCGCGCCGATGAGCGCACGTTGCAGCTTCCCCGAAACGCATCGCCTGTTCGGCGGTTTTTTGCCCGCGATGCGCGAGCGCATCGTCGACCTGCTCGACGGGCACGATGCGATCTTCGTGATCGGCGCGCCCGCGTTCACGTATCACATCGAAGGACATGGCCCGCATGTGCCGCCGGGCGCGCAGCTATGTCAACT
This sequence comes from Paraburkholderia sp. Ac-20336, assembly GCF_017105025.1. Classification (NCBI taxonomy): domain Bacteria; kingdom Pseudomonadati; phylum Pseudomonadota; class Betaproteobacteria; order Burkholderiales; family Burkholderiaceae; genus Paraburkholderia; species Paraburkholderia sp. Ac-20336. Next base: position 13,490 of record NZ_JAAGPS010000167.1, read on the forward strand.
GATCGACGATCCGGGTGTGGCCGCATGGACGCCGCAGGGCATCGCCGCGGTCGGCAACGTGCGGCTCGGCGTGCAGGACCTGCTGGCGCGCGCCGCGCCGAGGGAACGCGCATTCCCCGCGCCGCGCGCCGTGCCGCCGCGCGCGTTGCCGCCCGTGGGCGGCGCGCGCATGTCGGCCGCGTTCGCGTTGCAGACGCTCGCCGACGTGCGCGATCCCGACGGCATCATCGTCGAGGAGGCGCCGAGCGCGCGTCCGGCAATGCAAATCTATCTGCCGATCGTGCGTCCCGGCACTTTCATGACGATGGACAGCGGCGGCCTCGGCTACAGCATGCCCGCGGCAGTCGGCGTGGCGCTCGCGCGGCCCGGCGAGCGCGTGATCGCGCTGATCGGCGACGGTTCGAGCATGTACTCGATCCAGGCGATCTGGAGCGCGGTGCAGCTGCGCCTGCCGATTACATTTGTGATCCTGAACAATGCGCGCTATGCCGCGTTGCAGGACTTCGCACCCGTATTCGGTTTCGCGCGCCGCAAAGCACTGCGGCAAGGCACGTGACGTGCTATTCATGGAGACCGAGGCGGGATGAACGCGACCGCCGCGCGTAACCCGCGTGTAACCCACGTGCAACAAACGAGGGCGTCGCAGCCGCGCAAGCAATT
>NZ_JAAGPS010000168.1:0-14117 GCF_017105025.1 Paraburkholderia sp. Ac-20336
GCAGCGCTGCTGGCGAGTGGCGCGTGGGATGCCGCGCACGCGCAGGACCGGGTCGCGAAGTCGGACGATCCGCAGACGCAGTCCGCGGTGGCCGACTACAACGCCGGCAATCTCGGCGCGGCGCTGACCGAGTTCCGCCAGGCCGCCGAGCGCGGCAGCCGGCTCGCCGAGTTCAACTACGCGATGATGCTGCTCAACGGCGAGGGCACGCCGGCCAACGTCGAGGAAGGCAAGAAGTGGCTGCGCAAGGCCGCCGACGCGAACATGTCCCACGCGCAGTACGTGTACGGCAAGATGTACGACGATGGCGAGTTCGTCGAGCGCGATCCGGCCGAGGCGCATCGCTGGTTCCTGAAGGCGGCGCAGCAGGGACACGTGCAGGCGCAGCTCGCCCTCGCCAACCAGTTCCTCGACGGACGCGGCACCGAGCGCGACAACCGGCAGGCCTTCGTCTGGTACAAGAAAGCGGCGCAGGGCGGCGACATGACCGCGCAATACGTGACCGGCTCGTTCTACGAACGCGGCGGCGACGGCGTCGACCGGAACCTGAACGTGGCGCGCGCGTATTACGCGGCTGCGGCGGCGCAGGGCGATCCGGCCGCGCGTCTGAAGTATCAGCAGTTGAGCGCGCAACTGCGCGATCAGAAGGAAGTAAAGCCGCAGTAATGACGGCGATGAAAAAAGGGCGCTCCAGGTGGAGCGCCCTTTTGCGCATTGCATGCCGGTTCGTGCGTGCCGTGAGGCGTCGCTAGCTTTGCATCAGGCGCTTCTGGCGCGCGACGCTCATGATGAGCCCGACCGCGATGCCGAGCGTCGTCAGCGCGGTGCCGCCGTAGCTCATGAACGGCAGCGGCACGCCGACCACCGGCAGAATCCCGCTCACCATGCCGATGTTGACGAACGCGTAGGTGAAGAACGCCATCGTCAATGATCCGGCCAATAATCGCCCGAATAGCGTCGCGCCATTGGCCGCGATATAGAGCCCGCGCGCGATCAATAGCATGTATAGCGTGAGCAGCACGATCCCGCCCGCGAGGCCGAATTCTTCGGAAAACACCGCGAAAATAAAGTCGGTGTGCTTCTCGGGGATGAACTCGAGGTGCGCCTGCGTGCCCTTCAGCCAGCCCTTGCCGAGCGGGCCACCCGAGCCGATCGCGATCACCGCCTGGATCGTGTGGAAGCCTTTGCCGAGCGGGTCCGAGGTCGGATCGAGCAGCGTGCAGATGCGGTGCTTCTGGTAGTCGTGCATTAGCGGCCACTGCACCTCGGGCTGACAGATCTTGTCCTGGAACGCCGCGATCGACACGACCGCGATCACGCCCGCGATCAGCACCGGCACGATCAGCTTGAAGCTCAGGCCCGCGAAGTAAATCACGAATAAGCCGGCCGCGAATACGAGCACGGCCGTGCCGAGGTCGGGTTGCTTGGCGATCAGCCCGACCGGCACGATGAGAATCACGAAGCCGACCAGGTAGTCGTACCAGTGCATCACGCCTTCGCGGCGCTGGTAGTACCAGGCGAGCATCAGCGGAGTCGCGATCTTCAGGATTTCCGACGGCTGGATCACCACGCCGACGTTGATCCAGCGCTTCGCGCCCTTGCGCGTGAGGCCGAACATCGCGACCGCGACCAGTAGCGCGATCCCGAACGTATAGAGCGGGACCGCGAAGCGCATCAGCGTATTGGGCGGCACATTGGCGAGCGCCCACATCAGCACGAACGTCAGCAGGATGTTGCGCAACTGGTCTTCCACGCGGCCGGGCATGTCGAGCGTCGCGCTGTACAGCGTGACGATGCCGACGCACAGCAGCAGAAACACGATCAGTGCGAGCGGACGGTCGAAGCCCACGAACATCCGTTTGATGCGGTCGAGCCAGGCGCGCTTGTCGAATTGCATGCCTTTCTCCTTATTCGTCGATGCCGCCGGCGGCCGGCCGGCGTGGCGACGCGTCCTGAGCGGCGTCCTCGCGCGACGGCGCCGCGGCGTTCGGCGTCGGCTCGCTCGCCGGACGGGGTTTGCGTGGCGCGCCGGATGAGCGCGCCGTGGATTTTTTCGCGGCGGCGGACGCCGAAGCCGGTTTGGCCGCCGAGGCTGCCTGCGCTGCGGATCCGGCCGGTGCTGCCGGAGCGGATGCCGCGGCGGCAGAAGCGGCCGAAGCCGCCGATGCCCCATTCGCGGCCGAAGCCGCCGATGCTGCCGACGCCGCGACAGCCGCCGATGCGGCCACGGCTTCCGAGGCGCCGGGAACCGGCAATGCCGTGAAGCCCGCCGCGATCCTGATCGGCTGCGTGCTGTCCTTCGAAGGCGGCGCGTCGCCGACCTGCGGCGCGGACGCGTCGAGCGTCGCCGAAGCCGCTGCCGCGACGGCGGCTTCCTCCGCCCCCGGCTTGTTCCTGCCGATCAGGTAGTAGTCGAGCACCTTGCGCGCGATCGGGCCGGCCGCTTCCGCGCCCCAGCCGCCGTTTTCGACGATCAACGCGACCGCGATCTTCGGCTGCTCGACCGGCGCGAAGGCGATGAAGAGCGCGTGGTCGCGCAGACGCTCGGCGAGTGCGTGACCTCTGTAGTTCGCGCCTTGCAGCGAGTAGACCTGTGCCGTACCGGTCTTGCCGGCCGCCTGGTACGGCGCGCCGGCAAACACCTTGGCGGCCGTGCCGTTGGTGACCACGCCTTCCATCGCGCGTTTGATGAAGTCGATGTCCTGCTGCCTGACCGCGATCTTGTCGCTCGGATCGCGCACGACCGGGCGCGTTTCCTTCGTGATCGGATTCTCGATGTCGCGCACGAGGTGCGGCTTCATCACGACGCCGTTGTTGGCGAGCGTGGCGGTCGCATGCGCGAGCTGCAGGATCGTGAACGAGTTGTAGCCCTGGCCGATACCGAGGCTGATCGTCTCGCCTTCGTACCACTTCTGCTGTTCGGGGCGGCGGTACGCGTGGCGCTTCCAGTCGGTCGACGGCAGGATGCCCTTGGCCTCGCCCGCGATGTCGATGCCGGTGATCTGCCCGAAGCCCCACGGCTTCATGAAGTTCGCGATGTTGTTGACGCCGAGGTCATGCGCGAGCATGTAGAAGTACGTGTCGTTCGACACGACGATCGCGCGGTTCATGTCGACCCAGCCTTGGCCCGAACGCACGTCGTTGCGGAAGGTGTGGCCGCCGAACGTGTAGTAGCCGGGGTCCTGGAAGCCCCAGCCCGTGGTGCGCTTGTGCAGCGTCAGCGCGGCGAGCGCCATGAACGGCTTGTAGGTCGAGCCCGGCGGATAGGTGCCGTGCAGCGGCCGGTTCAGGAGCGGATGGTCGGGCGAGTTGTTGAGTTCGTCCCAGGTCTGCTGGTCGATGCCGTCGACGAACGAGTTCGGATCGAAGCTCGGCGCCGACACGAACGCGAGCACGTCGCCGGTGGACGGCTCGATCGCGACGAGCGCGCCGCGGCGGCCGGCGAAGGCCTGCTCGGCCACCTGCTGCAAACCGATGTCGAGCGACAACTCGAGGTTGTTGCCGGGCGTCGCCTGGGTGCGCGACAGCGTGCGCACGGGCCGCCCGCCCGCCGTCACCTCGACTTCCTCGAAGCCGGTCTGACCGTGCAGCTCGGTTTCGTAGCTCTGCTCGATGCCGATCTTGCCGATGTAGTCGGTGCCCTTGTAGTTGTTGGCGTCGAGGCGCGGATCGTAGTGATCGGGATCGCTGTCGTTCTGGTCGCTCGCGTCGTCGATGCGGTCCTGGTCGCGCTGCGAAATCCGCCCGATGTAGCCGATCACGTGCGCGGCGGTCGGCCCGAGCGGGTACTGGCGGAACAGCCGCGCGCGCACTTCGACGCCGGGGAAGCGGAAGCGCTGCGCGGTGAAGCGCGCGACTTCGTCGTCGGTGAGGCGGGTGCGGATCGGCAGGCTTTCGAAGTTCTTCGAGTCTTCCTGCAGCTTCTTGAAGCGGCGGCGGTCGCGCGCGTCGATCGAGATGACCGTGGCCAGATTGTCGATCACGTTGTCGAGCGAGTCGTTCAGCTTCGACGGCGTGATTTCGAGCGTGTAGGCCGAGTAGTTCTTCGCGAGCACGACACCGTTGCGGTCGGTGATGATGCCGCGGTTCGGCACGATCGGCGCGACGGAAATGCGGTTTTCGTCGGCCTGCAGCGAGTATTTGCTGTAGTGCCAAACCTGCAGGAACAGGAAGCGGAAGCCGATCAGCCCGAAGCAGACGAACACGAACAGGCCCGCCGCCGCGACGCGCAGGCGGAATTTCGTGAGCTGCTGTTGAGTGTCCTTGAATTCGGTCATGCGATTTAAGCAAAAGGCCGGCGCGCGGCCATCCAGAGTGTGCGCCCAAACCGGCCGGGACCGGTGGCAGGAACTGCAATGCGCGTCGGGCGGGCTGGCGGCGCGGGCTTTACGGCGACGTGTCGCGGCAAAGCGGCCGGCGGGCCCGAAGCGGGATCAAATGGGCCGCGTGTCGTCCGGATCGGCCGGGCGGCGTTGCGGCATCAGCAGCAGCACGCTCGCGAGCGGCCACAGTGCGGCTTCGACAAAACCGTCGATCAGGTAACTCCAGCCCGGGAACGCCGCGCCGGTCAGCAGACGGATCACGAACGGCACCAGTTGCGCGACGACGAGCAGCGGCATGACCGCGAACGTTTGCACGCCGAGCGACATCCACAGCACGCGGCGATGGATCGTGATCGCGCCGTACGACAGCAGCGTGTACGCGAGCGCGTGCTCGCCGAGCAGGCTCGCGTTGTGCACGTCCATCAGCAGGCCGAGCAGGAACGCGATGCCCATGCCGACCTTGCGCGGCTGGTGCACGTTCCAGAACAGCAGCACGAGCGCGACGAAATCGGGCACGCCGGCGAGACGTCCCCACGGCATCAGGTTCAGCAGGAACGCCGCGGCGAGGCTGAACGCGATGAAGTACGGATTGACCGGCTGCAGGATGTATTGCGGGCGGTTCATGGCTGAGCCCCCGGCGTGGCTTGCGGCTTCGCGGTCTTCGCGGCGGCCGGCTTGTCGGCCTTCCTGTCGGCGGATTTCTCGGACTTCTTCTCGGTAGCGGCGTTTTTGGCCGGGGCCTTTTCCGTGGCTTTGGCGGCGGGTTTTTCGGCTGCGGCCTTGTCGCCGGCGCTCTTGTCGCCGGGCTTGGCTGCGGATTTCTCCGCCGTGCCCTTGCTGTCTGCCGCCTTGCCGCCCTTCTTCGCTTTCGCATCCTTCGCGGCCGTGGCCGCGTCGGGTTCGTCGGCCGGGCGCGGCGGCACGTTGTCCTGAACGTGCAGCACCAGCACCTCGCGCGCGCCGCGCACCGCCGCGACCGGCAGACTGACCACGCGCGCAAACGCGGTGTCGGCCTGCTTGTCGACGCGCACGACCTTCGCGACCGGCAAGCCCGGCGGATACACACCGTCGAGGCCGCTCGTGACGAGCTCGTCGCCGGTCTGCACGTCGGCGCTGATCGGCACGAAGCGCAGATCGAGCGTGTCGCCCTTCGGCGTGCCGTAGATCACGCTGCGCAAGCCGGTGCGCAAAATTTCCACCGGCACGGCCTGATCCTTGTCGGTCAGCAGCGTGACTTCGGCCTGCAGCGGGAACACGCGCGTGACCTGGCCGATCACGCCGTTTTCGTCGACGACCGGCGAGCCGTTCTGGATGCCTTGCTGCGCGCCGTGTCCGATCACGACTTTCTGCGTGAACGGATCGCGCGTGTCGTACTGGATTTCGGCCGGCAGCGATTGCGTGGTCAGGTGCTGCGATAGTTGCAGCAGCGCGCGCAGATGGGTGTTTTCGGCAGCGAGCGTCGCGGCCGTGTTGGCCTGCTGCGAAAGCAGCAGATCTTTCGCGCGCAGCTTTTCGTTTTCGCCGCGCAGCGTGGCGCTCGTCACGGCGAGATCGGCGGCGCCCATGAAGATGTCGCGCGGCACGAGCGCTGCGCGCTGCAACGGATAAAGACCCGCGCCGAGCACGCCGCGGACGATTTCGAGCGTCTGGAAGCGGGCATCGGAGATCAGCAGGGCGATCGCCAGCACGACGAAGAACACCAGTCGGGCGAGAGCCGAGGGGCCTTGCTTGAACAGAGGCGGCGGACTGTATTCCATGGTCGGCGCCGGGGGCGTGAGCGGTTGGGTGAGACGGCGGCGCGAGAGGCGCGCGCGGTCAGCGCGTGGCGGCTGGGCGGCCCAGCCAACGGCAAAGCGGCCCGCAAGGGGCCGTGTGCCAGATCCGCGCTACTGACATGGGAGAAAAGCTCGCTTACTCGTACGAGAAGATGCTGCCGAGCTTGTCCATGCGTTCGAGCGCCATGCCCGAGCCGCGCACGACGCAGGTCAGCGGGTCTTCGGCGACGAGCACCGGCAGGCCGGTTTCTTCCGCGAGCAGGCGGTCGAGGTCGCGCAGCAGCGCGCCACCGCCGGTCAGCATCATGCCGCGCTCGGCGATGTCGGCGCCGAGTTCCGGCGGCGTTTGCTCCAGCGCGATCTTCACCGACGAGACGATCTGGTTCAGCGGATCGGTCAGCGCTTCGAGAATTTCGTTGCTCGAGATCGTGAAGCTGCGCGGAATGCCTTCCGACAGATTGCGGCCCTTCACTTCCATTTCCTTGACTTCGGAGCCCGGGAACGCGGAGCCGATTTCCTTCTTGATGGCTTCGGCGGTCTGTTCGCCGATCAGCATGCCGTAGTTGCGGCGGATGTAGTTGACGATCGCTTCGTCGAACTTGTCGCCGCCGACGCGCACCGAGCCCTTATAGACGATGCCGCCGAGCGAGATCACGCCGACTTCGGTCGTGCCGCCGCCGATGTCGACGACCATCGAGCCGGTTGCTTCCGACACCGGCAGGCCCGCGCCGATCGCGGCGGCCATCGGCTCTTCGATGAGATAGACCTGCGAGGCGCCCGCGCCGTGCGCGGCTTCCTTGATCGCGCGGCGCTCGACCTGGGTCGAACCGCACGGCACGCAGATGATGATGCGCGGCGACGGCGAGAACATGCGCGATTCGTGAGCAGTCTTGATGAACTGCTTGATCATCTGCTCGGTGACGGTGAAGTCGGCGATCACGCCGTCTTTCATCGGGCGGATCGCCTCGATGTTGCCCGGCACCTTGCCGAGCATCTGCTTGGCTTCCTTGCCGACTGCCTGAATGGTTTTCTTGCCGTTGGGACCGCCTTCCTGGCGGATCGAGACCACCGACGGTTCGTCGAGCACGATGCCCTTGCCACGCATGTAGATGAGCGTGTTGGCGGTGCCGAGGTCAATCGCCAGATCGTTGGAGAAGTAGCTGCGCAAAAAGCCGAACATTCAAAATCCTGTCTCGCTGGGGGCCGGGCCTCGCACCGTATGCGTAGGGCGGCAGCGGAAAAAATAACAGCTCCAGCCGGGCGAAGCGGCGCCACAGGAACTTGAAGCTGCGAGGGAGTCTACCGGAGGCCGTTGCAGAGCCAGGGCGGAAAGCAACGGACGTTCTTGGGGAAGGGTCCGTAAGGCCTTGGTAAGTCGGTCCGGGTTTGGGTCGAACGCGTAATGATACCTTATAATTTTGGATGTTTTGAAGGAAACGGAGGGCACTTTTTGCCGTTGCCGTTCCTTTTTCGGGATTGTCCTATCGTGTCGTAACCCGCTGTTACAGCGGGTTTTTTTCAAGTGTGACGACACTCCACCTCTTTCCGGTGACTGCATGGCTCTGACCCTGACCGATGTTAAGCGCATCGCGCATCTCGCGCGGCTCGAACTGGCTGATGCCGACGCCGAGCACACCCGTGCCCAGCTCAATGATTTCTTCGGCCTCGTCGAGCAAATGCAGGCGGTCGATACCACCGGCATCGCGCCGCTTGCCCACCCGATCGAGCAGATCGAAGACGTCGCGCTGCGTCTGCGTAACGACGTCGTGACCGAGACGGTCGAGCGCGAGGCTTTTCAGCGCCCGGCGCCGGCCGTGCAGGACGGTCTGTATCTCGTGCCGAAGGTGATCGAATAAGCCGCGTTCGCACATGTCCCGCGCGGCTCGCGGGCAAGCGCCCTGCGCTTCGCGCGGCGCAGCCTCTCGCGGGTGGTCCGGCCGGCGCCGCGCACGGTGCGCCGCAAGCTTTCCCGGCCCGGCTTGCCGGCGGGCAGCCGAACGCCTTCACGGCAGCGTGACCACGCTGCCGCGCTTTCCAGGATAAAACGCAATGCATGAAAAAAGTCTGACCGAACTGCGCGCCGCACTGACGGCCAAGGAATGCTCCGCAGTCGAACTGGCGCAGCTGTACCTGAAGCGGATCGACGCGGCCAATAGCCTGAACGCGTTCATCCAGGTCGATCCCGAGTTGACGCTCGCGCAGGCGAAAGCCGCCGACGCGCTGCTGCACGGCGGCGAGGCGGGCCCGCTCGTCGGCCTGCCGATCGCGCACAAGGACGTGTTCGTCACGAAGGGCTGGCGCTCCACGGCCGGCTCGAAGATGCTCGCGAACTACGAAAGCCCGTTCGACGCGACCGTGGTCGCGCGTCTCGCGAACGCCGGCATGGTGTGCGTGGGCAAGACCAATATGGACGAATTCGCGATGGGCTCGTCCAACGAGAATTCGTACTTCGGCGCGGTGCAGAATCCGTGGGATCGCAAGGCCGTGCCGGGCGGTTCGTCGGGCGGCTCGGCAGCGGCCGTGGCCGCGCGTCTCGCGCCCGCCGCGACCGGCACCGACACGGGCGGCTCGATCCGCCAGCCGGCGTCGTTCTCGGGCATTACCGGCATCAAGCCGACCTATGGCCGCGTGTCGCGCTACGGCATGATCGCGTTCGCGTCGTCGCTCGATCAGGGCGGCCCGATGGCGCAGAGCGCCGCCGACTGCGCGCTGCTGCTCAACGCGATGGCCGGCTTCGACGAGCGCGATTCGACGAGCCTCGCGCGCGAGGACGAAGACTACACGCGCTATCTCGGCAAGTCCTGGCAGGAAGGCGGCGCGGCCAAGCCGCTCGCCGGTCTGCGCATCGGCCTGCCGAAGGAGTACTTCGGCGCCGGTCTCGCGGACGACGTGCGCGCGTCGATCGACGCGGCACTCAGGCAGTACGAAGCGCTCGGCGCGACGCTCGTCGACGTCTCGCTGCCGAAAACCGAACTGTCGATCCCGGTCTACTACGTGATCGCGCCGGCGGAAGCCTCGTCGAACCTGTCGCGTTTCGATGGCGTGCGCTTCGGCCATCGCGCGGCCGAGTACCGCGATCTGCTCGACATGTACAAGAAGTCGCGCGCCGAAGGCTTCGGCCCCGAAGTGAAGCGCCGCATTCTGGTCGGCGCCTATGTGCTGTCGCATGGCTATTACGACGCGTACTACCTGCAGGCGCAGAAGATCCGCCGCATCATCGCGCAGGACTTCCAGGAAGCGTTCAAGCAGTGCGACGTCATCATGGGGCCGGTCGCGCCTTCCGTTGCATGGGACCTCGGCGCGAAGGGCGACGATCCGGTGCAGATGTATCTGGCCGACATCTACACGCTGTCGGTGAGCCTCGCCGGCCTGCCGGGCATGAGCGTGCCGTGCGGCTTCGGCGCGGGTGCGAATGCGCAGCGTCCGGTCGGTCTGCAGATTATCGGCAACTATTTCAACGAAGCCCGGATGCTGCAGGTGGCCGACGCGTTCCAGCGCGCCACCGACTGGCATCGTCAGGCACCGGCAGGAGTGTGAGCACCATGACCAAGCAATGGGAAGTCGTGATCGGTCTGGAGACCCACGCGCAGTTGTCGACGCAGTCGAAAATCTTCTCGGGCACCGCGACGCAATTCGGCGCCGCGCCGAACACGCAGGCCAGCCCCGTCGACCTCGCCCTGCCGGGCACGCTGCCGGTCATGAACCGCGGCGCGGTCGAGCGCGCGATTCAGTTCGGCCTCGCGATCGGCGCGACGGTCGCGCCGCGCAGCATCTTCGCACGCAAGAATTATTTCTACCCCGATCTGCCGAAGGGCTACCAGATCAGCCAGTACGAAATTCCCGTCGTGCAGGGCGGCCAGGTGACGATCCAGGTGCCGGCCAATGAAAAGGCGGGCAAGGAAGCGTACGAGAAAACCATCAACCTGACGCGCGCCCACCTGGAAGAGGACGCGGGCAAGTCGCTGCACGAAGACTTCGCGGGCATGACCGGCATCGACCTGAATCGCGCCGGCACGCCGCTGCTCGAAATCGTCACCGAGCCGGAAATGCGCAGCGCGGCCGAGGCGGTTGCCTACGCGAAGTCGCTGCATACGCTCGTCGTGTGGCTCGGCATCTGCGATGGCAACATGCAGGAAGGCTCGTTCCGCTGCGACGCGAACGTGTCGGTGCGCCCGCTCGGTCAGGCTGAATTCGGCACGCGCGCCGAGATCAAGAACCTGAACTCGTTCCGCTTCCTCGAAGAAGCGATCCAGTACGAAGTGCGCCGCCAGATCGAACTGATCGAAGACGGCGGTACCGTGGTGCAGGAAACGCGTCTGTACGATCCGGACAAGCGCGAAACGCGCTCGATGCGCAGCAAGGAAGACGCGCATGATTACCGCTATTTCCCCGACCCCGACCTGATGCCGCTCGTGATCGACGCCGCGTGGGTCGAGCGCGTGAAGAGCGAGATGCCGGAGTTGCCCGAAGCGATCCAGCAGCGCTTCGTATCGCAGTACGGCCTCACGCCCTACGACGCGAACGTGCTGACGTCGGGCAAGGCGATGGCCGCGTACTACGAGGCGGTGGTCGCGAAGGTCGGTCCGGCCAACGCGAAGGTCGCGGCGAACTGGCTGATGGGCGAAGTGTCATCGCAACTGAATCGCGAAGGGCTCGAGATTGCCGCGTGCCCGGTGTCGGCCGCGCAACTCGCGCTGCTGCTGCAACGCATTGCCGACGGCACGATCTCGAACAAGATCGCGAAGGAAATTTTCCTCGCGATCTGGGAAGAAAAAGCCACCGACGAAGCCGCCGCCGACCGCATCATCGAGGCGAAGGGCTTGAAGCAGATTTCGGATACCGGCGCGCTCGAAGCGATCATCGACGAAGTGCTCGCCGCGAACCAGAAGTCGGTCGACGAATTCCGCGCCGGCAAGGAGAAGGCGTTCAACGCGCTGATCGGCCAGGCGATGAAGGCGACCAAGGGCAAGGCGAATCCGGCGCAGGTGAACGAACTGCTGAAGAAGAAGCTGTCCTGAGTCGATGCAGTGCGGCGCGAGCGGTGACGCTCGCGCCATGACGGGCTGTTGCCGGAAACGAAAGTAGGGCAACGGCCCGTTTCATTTGGCGGTCCCGCTTGGGCGAGTCCCTCGAACGCAGATCACGGAGTGTGTGCATGGCGAAGCAACCCGAACTCGACGATTTCCGCGTGCCGTGTTTCGACGACGGCAAAAAGAAAAACCGCTTCTCGCTGGGAGATTTCGATCCGGCGGCAAAGCCGTTTTCGAGCGGCTCGAAAGACGCGGATCGCGCGCGGCTCTCCGAGATCGGCGTGCTGCTCGACAATCTGCAGGAGCGCCTGCATGCGCAGAGGAAACGCCGCGTGCTGCTCGTGCTGCAAGGCATGGACACGAGCGGCAAGGACGGCACGATTCGCGCGGTGTTCCACGAAGTCGATCCGCTCGGCTTGCGCGTCGTGCCGTTCAAGGCACCGACGCCCGTCGAACTGGCGCACGATTTTCTGTGGCGCGTACATGCGCAGGTGCCCGCGGCCGGCGAGCTGACCATCTTCAACCGCAGCCACTACGAAGACCTGCTCGTGCCGACCGTGCTCGGCGAACTCGATGCCGAGGCGTTCGAGCGGCGCTGCGCTCATATCCGCCAGTTCGAGGAGATGCTGAGCTGCAGCGGCACGACCCTTCTCAAGTGCATGCTGCACATTTCGAAAGACGAGCAGCGCGCGCGTCTGCAGGCGCGTATCGACGATCCGAACAAGCACTGGAAATTCGACGTGTCGGACCTCGAAGCGCGCAAGCAGTGGGACGCGTATCAATCGGCGTATGACAACGCGCTTGCCGCGACGTCGACGGAATACGCGCCGTGGTACGTGATTCCCGCCGACTCGAAGACACATCGCAACGTGATGGTGGCCGAACTGCTGCTGCGCACGCTCGACGCGCTGAAGCTCGAATATCCGCCTGCGAAAGAATCGCTGAAGGGCGTCAAGGTCGAATGAAAACGGCTCGACGCCCCGGCTTTGGAAACGAATCGAACCTAAGAGGAACACCATGTTGCGTGTGATTACCGCGAACCTGAACGGCATCCGCTCGGCGGCGAAGAAGGGCTTTTTCGACTGGTTCGGCGAGCAGAAAGCCGACGTGCTGTGCGTGCAGGAAATCAAATGCTCGCAGGACGACATGACACCGGAATTCATGGCGCCGCACGATTTCACCGGCTATTTCCAGCATGCGGTGAAGAAGGGCTATAGCGGCGCGGGCGTCTATACGCGTCACGAACCGGACGAGGTGGTGATCGGCTTCGGCAGCGAGGAGTTCGATCCCGAAGGGCGCTATGTCGAACTGCGCTTCGGCAAGCTGTCGGTGATTTCGGTGTACGTGCCGTCCGGTTCGAGCGGCGAGGAGCGCCAGCAGGCCAAGTTCCGCTTCATGGACGAGTTCATGCCGCATCTGGCCGAGCTTTCGCGCGAGCGCGAGGTGATCGTGTGCGGCGACGTGAATATCGTCCACAAGGAAATCGACATCAAGAACTGGAAGAGCAACCAGAAGAACTCGGGCTGCCTGCCGGAAGAGCGCGCGTGGCTCGACAAGCTGTTCGACGAAGTCGGCTATGTCGACGTGTTCCGCACGCTCGACCAGCGCCCGGAACAGTACACGTGGTGGAGCAATCGCGGCCAGGCGTATGCGAAGAACGTCGGGTGGCGGATCGACTACCAGATCGCGACGCCGGGCATCGCGGGCAAGGCGAAGCGTACCGACGTGTTCCGCGACATCAAGTTCAGCGACCATGCGCCGCTGACCGTCGATTACGACCACAAGGTCAAGAAGTAAGGCGCGCGCCTCGGTGCCGGCCCATGGGCGCCGGCTAAACCGGGGCGTAAGCCGCAGCGCGCCCGGGTGGCCCGCGTCTTCGGGCCGGACAGGGAGCGGTCAGTTGCGCGCCTGCTTGCGGACCGGCCGGCCGAGGCCCGCGTAATCGGGCAAGGCGTCGACGCTCTTGCCGATTGCCTTCGCGTAGAGCGGCAGCATGTCCGGCAGCCGCTTGATGATGTCCTCGCGGCGCGCCGGCGTGTACGGATGCACGTAGATGAAGCCGTGCTCGCGGCTGCTGCCCGTGGCCAGCGCGAGCTTGTCCCAGAGCGTGACCGCCGCGCGCGGATCGAAGCCCGCGCGCGACGCGATTTCGCTGCCGATCACGTCGGCTTCGGTTTCGTCGGTGCTTTCGTACTTCATTTCCAGCAGACGCGAACCGATGCCGAGCGGCGCCATGCCGAGATCGGCGAGTCCGAACAGTTGCGGGATCGTGCCCGACGAATCGAGCTGTCTCTCCTGAAGCTGACCGAGCCGCATGCGCGCATGCTCGCGCAAGGCGTGGGCGATCTCGTGGCCGATCAGCATGCCGAGTTCGTTGTCGTTCAGGCGCACCCGGTCGAGCAGTCCGCCATAAATGACGATCTTGCCACCCGGCAGGCAGTACATGCGGATGTCGTTCGAGCGGATGACGGCCAGGTCCCACTTCCAGCCCTTCGCGCGCTCGTTCCATTTCAGCGAGTACGGAATCATCCGGTCGACGATCGAGCGCACGCGGGTGACGTGCGGGTCGGTGTCGCTATAGAGACGGTTCGCGTGCTCGGCGCCGTAGACGATCTGGCCGAATTCCTCGGTGGCTTGCGCCTCGAGTATCGGCGACGGGATCAGGTTGCGGAACACCATGTAGCCGCCATAACGCAACTGCGGGCTGACGTAGTAGGGCGGCGGAACGGCGGCGGCCTGCGCGGAAGCGCCGGCGGGTGCCTGGGTGGGTGCTTGGGTAGGTGCTTTCGCGGCGGCGGACGGTTGTGACGGCTGCTGAGCCTGGGCGGCTTGAGGCGCGGACCCGGGCGCGGCACTCCCGCTGGTGCTGGGCGCGCTTGTGTTCGTGCCACTGCTGGCGGCGTTGCTGATCCCGCTGCTCGCGCTGTTGCCTGCGCCGCCGCTCGCGCCGGGTGTCGCCGCGGGCGCGCGTTCTTCGCTCGCCGCGGATG
>NZ_JAAGPS010000169.1:0-13918 GCF_017105025.1 Paraburkholderia sp. Ac-20336
GGTGCGCGGCTACGCACGCGCTCGCGGCGCGCCGGCGCGTGCAGTGGCGGCATCTGCGCGACGTGCCGATCGTCGCGACCGGGCGCGATCACGAACGCGCGGTCGACCAGATGCGCGCGAATCTGCCGGCCGAGGCGCGCATTATCCCGGTCGACGTCGTCGACAACGTCACGACCGCGTTCGGTCTCGCCTCGCAGGGGCTCGCGGTCACGCTGGCGCCGGCCTACGTCGCGCCGCTCGCGCGCACGTTCGGGCTCGTGATGAGGCGCATCGTCGATCCCGAAACGATTCGCGAGGTCTGCGTGTATCGCCCGACCGAACGCGCGCTGTCGCCGTCCGCCGATGGTTTCGCGGATTTCGTCATGCCATGGTTAAGGCGCTGGGATCGGGAGATGCAGAGCGAGGCGCGGGGAAAGCGGGAGTGAGGCTGGATGGCAGGTTACGCTGAAGGCGCTGACTGCCTCGACGCGCTCGCTCCGTCGATACGCTGCTGCGAATGCAATTCAACCAGGTTTTCTATTTTGGGCCTTCGCCCATGTACGGACAGCCTGCCGCACGACGATTATCTGATCTCTGCCGATCCGGGCAGCGACTTCAAATCAATCGTCGGCCTGTCTATGTCCTTGACCGTCTATCGCGGTCAGGGCGCCCCTCACACCCACAACGGGACAATCGATCCGCCTGGTGGGCAGCTCGGGCACGGCCCGGTCTGCCGTTTTCACTGCTCCCCTGATAGACGGAAACGAAATGGAAAAATCAAATTACACAAATGTGCGGGAAATCCAGAGTTTCCCGAACTTCCACGATGCCGAACTCTTGCGGATCGAGCACCGTCGCGATGAACGCGAGTTGGAGCTCGGCTTCAAGCGTGTCAATGGTGAAATAGAGGTCCTGCTTTTCAGGCAGGTGCTTGCCATGCGGATGCTGGATTTCGCGGAGCAAAATGTTGCCTCGCGCGTATTGCTGTCGCCGATACATTCGTTTTCCGTCAACGAGGTGAGAACCATCGTCGGATGGATTCGCAGCTGGGCCGACTCCAAACCCGTGCTCGTGTCTCAGGAGCAAGCGGAGCAGATCACTCAATCCGTACAGGCAGGAAAAACAGCGCTATTCGCACTGGATCCCTCATGCGGCGCTGAAGTCGCCGTCCTGTGTGAATCGGCATGGCTACGGCAACGCGATTGATCGCGTCGCCGTATTCGCCGGCCCCGGTCGCCTCAGAACCGATAGTTGATCGACACATCGGCAACCCCGGTCGCCCGGCTGTGCGTGATCGGACTGTTGCCCGCGCTGCCGACCAGTTGCTCGAATGCGCCATCCGCGGTGGCGAACCAGTGCCTGTTGAACAGCCAGACCGCGCTGATGCCGAAGCCCACCGACTTGAAGCCCGCGCTCGCGTGGTACGGCGAATACTGCGAGTGCGCGGCCTGCTCCTGATTGACGCCGAACCAGCTGTTCATGTATTTCGAGTCGGCAAGCGTCACGTTCGGACCGGCGAACCAGAAGAACTGCTTCGTGCTGCCGGGCATCGGCAGATAGGCGCCGAGATCGCCGGTCCACCCATTCGAGCCGCCGAAGTAGCGGCGAATGTCGGCGCGCACGACGAGCGGAAACGTCTTCGACACGACGTATTCGCCGGCCAGCTTCAGACCCGGCGCCGCGTTGATGTTGCCGAGTCCGTCGAGTTCCTGCGGATCGTCGCGCGCGCGCCGCCCAAGGTCGTAGACGGCGGCGAGACTCATGCGCCAGTTCTCGCCCTGCGCGAAGTTCGCGCCGAAGCCCTCGCCGCTCGACAGAAAGAACAGGTCCTTGTAGCGCACGTCGAGGCTCGGCCCGGCCACGACGTGATAGCGGTCCGAACCTTCGAAGCGCGGCTGGAACGACGTCGCCGCGCCGAGGCGCACCTGCCAGTCGGGGATGTCCGGCTGATACATCTTCTGCAGTGCAATGCCGGCCGAGTACTGCCACTCCCCGAGCGGCGACGGCGTCTGCGCGAAGGCGACGCCGGGCAGAAAGACCATTGCGCCAAGGGTCGCCTCGACGAGCGAACTCGCCGCGCTGCCGGTTTGTTTGTGGCGGAGCCTGCCGCCCCGCTTCTTTCTACGGCTGTTCAACACCAGGGGCCTCCGATCTCGCCTTGTCGCGAGGAGCTTGGGTCCTTGCCCGAGGTCCATGAGCGGACCTGAAACTCGGGCGACTGCCGCGCGGCTACTGACGGCAATGTAATTTTTCCAGTAGGAGATGCGGGCTGTACGGCATGCGCTTGCGCCGCGCTACTGCATCGGCGACGCGCGACGATCACGCCGTGCGCGGCTTTCGCATCAACGGCCGGGTTGCGGAAAATGGCCGCTGGAAAGCACTTACGCAAAATATGCGCCACGTTCGTGGTGATTCGATGATCGGGTGATACGGGCGCTGCTGCGGGAACGGCGTGCGAGGGATCGATGCGAAGATCGGAGTGAAGCGGTCGCGCCATGCGCCGCAAAAGAGCACGAACAACGACCGCCTTCGTCGCCCGGAAGACGACGAAGGCAAGGAAGAAGGCGTCACGGCGCCACTACTGCTGCGCTTCGACCAGCACCGGCTTGTCGCGATACAGATTGGGGAATAGCCGTTTCAGATTGACGATTTTCGGCATGTCGTTGATCGCGATATAAGCCGAATCGGGATGCAACGTCAGGTAGTTCTGATGGTACGACTCGGCCGGATAGAAGCCCTTGTACGGCTCCGCCTTCGTGACGATCGGCGCAGGAAACACATGCGATCTGTCGAGCTGCGCGATATAGCTCTGCGCCACCCGCCGCTGCGCGTCGTTGAGCGGGAACACCGCCGAGCGGTATTGCGTACCGCTATCGGGCCCCTGACGGTTCAGTTGGGTCGGGTCCTGAATCACCGAGAAATAGACCTGTAAAAGTTGGCCGTACGTGACCTTGCCCGGATCGAACGTGACCTGCACCGATTCGGCGTGGCCCGTTTCGCCACCGCTGACGGTCTCGTACTGTGCGGTATCGCGCGCGCCGCCCGAATAGCCTGACACCGCCTTCGTCACGCCGCGTACGTGCTGGAACACGCCCTGCACGCCCCAGAAGCAGCCGCCCGCGAACACCGCGGTTTCCTCGCGCGGCATGCCGGCGGCAAGCGGTTCATCGAGCGTGGGTGGCGCGATCGCGACCGCGGTCTCCGCCGAGAACGCGATGCGCTGCGTGAACACCAGCGCAAACAGGCCGGCGCCGAGCAGCGCGAAGACTGCTGCGGTACGTGAGCGAGCCGGAATACACGACGAGATCGACGAAAAAGCACGCAATAAGCCGCGAAACGAGGTACGAAAACTACGCTTGCCGAGATTCATTTTGCGTCTCCTCATTCAACCCGCACACTCGGTCGATACACCCCAGTCGATACGCTCGCGAATCGCGATGCGAGACCGCCGTCGATCTGAACAATGTCCGTTTGTTGCCGCAAAATCGTGATGTCATTCATGGTAATCGCTCCGGAAAAAACCATATCGTTCACGCGGTGCGATGCTGCATCCCGGTGCATGGATGCTTCTCCTCGCGCGTGACCCGAAGCTTAGTCGGCGGTCACACCGTTTTATGACAGCATGCGCGTCTTTTCTCGCGGCAGCACGACTTGCAGCGGGAATTTCGCAGAGAAAAACCGCCCTTCAACGGCTGCTTTTCGGCTTGTGCAGCTTCGCCGCGACGGCCCGCGCAAATAAAAACGGCAGCCCTCAGGCCGCCGTTCCGTTCACCACTACTACAGCATCGAGCGATACGATCAAACCGTTGCTTCGACCTGCGCTTCGCTCTCTTCGTCCGCGCTGCTGCGGATCAGGTGATCGAACGCGGACAACGACGCCTTCGCCCCCTCGCCGACCGCGATCACGATCTGCTTGAACGGCACCGTGGTCACGTCGCCGGCGGCGAACACGCCCGGCACCGAAGTCGCACCGCGCGCATCGACGACGATCTCGCCATGCTTCGACAGCTCCACCGTGCCCTTGAGCCATTCGGTGTTCGGCACGAGGCCGATCTGCACGAACACGCCTTCGAGTTCGATTGTCTTCACGTCGCCCGAAGCCAGGTCCTTGTAGGCCAGACCGTTGACCTTCTTGCCGTCGCCGGTGATCTCCGTGGTCTGCGCCTGCGTGACGACCGTCACGTTCGGCAGGCTGCGCAGCTTGCGTTGCAGCACTTCGTCGGCTCGCAGCGTCGCGCCGAATTCGAGCAGCGTCACTTCGCGCACGAGACCGGCGAGGTCGATCGCCGCCTCGACGCCCGAGTTGCCGCCGCCGATCACCGCGACGCGCTTGCCCTTGAACAGCGGGCCATCGCAGTGCGGGCAGTACGCCACGCCGTGATTGCGATACTCGCGCTCGCCCGGCACGTTGATTTCGCGCCAGCGCGCGCCGGTCGCGAGGACGATCGTCTTCGCCTTCAGCACCGCGCCATTCGCGAGACGCACCTCGTTGATGCGCCCCGGAATCAGCGCTTCGGCGCGCTGCACGTCCATGATGTCGACGTCATAGGCCTTTACGTGCTGTTCGAGCGCGGTCGCGAACTTCGGTCCTTCGGTTTCCGTCACCGAGACGAAGTTTTCGATCGCGAGCGTGTCGAGCACCTGGCCGCCGAAGCGCTCGGCCACGACGCCAGTCGCAATGCCCTTGCGCGCCGAGTAGATGGCCGCCGCCGCGCCCGCCGGGCCGCCGCCGACGATCAGCGTGTCGAATACCGGCTTCTTTTCCAGCTCCTTGGCAGCACGTGCACCGGCGTTGGTGTCGAGCTTCGCGAGGATTTCCTTGACGCCGCTGCGGCCCTGGCCGAACACTTCGCCGTTCATGAACATCGTCGGCACGGCCATGACCTGGCGCGCTTCGACTTCGTTCTGGAACAGCGCACCGTCGATCGCGACGTGACGGATGCGCGGGTTGATCAACGCCATCACGTTCAGCGCCTGCACGACTTCCGGGCAGTTCTGGCACGACAGCGAGAAATACGTTTCGAATTGATAGTCGCCGTCGAGACTGCGGATCTGTTCGATCACCGCGTCGTCGAGTTTGACCGGATGGCCGCCGACCTGCAGCAAGGCGAGGACGAGCGACGTGAATTCATGCCCCATCGGAATGCCGGCGAAACGGATGCCGGTGTCCTTGCCCGCTTCGCCGATCGAAAACGACGGCTTGCGTTCGCTGTCGCCGCGACGCTCGATCACCGTGACGCGCTCCGACAACGTCGCGATATCGTTCAGCAAGGCCAGCAGCTCCTGCGACTTCGCGCTGTCGTCGAGCGAAGCGACGAGCTCGATAGGCCTGCTAACTTTTTCGAGGTACGTTTTGAGTTGAGTCTTGAGATTGGCGTCAAGCATGGCTTTGCGTTTTCCGTGACGTGGGGTGTGGGGTTCCCGGCACCGCACGCGTCGGATAGAACACGTGCGGCCCGAGGACGCACGAAGCGCCGTATCGGGCGTTTCGCGCGGTGATGCACCGGAAAATACCGGGAAATGTCGACTACTGCCGCAGCAGGCGCTGCGCAGACCTTAGATCTTGCCGATCAGATCGAGCGACGGGGTCAGCGTTTCTGCGCCCGGCGTCCACTTGGCGGGGCAAACTTCACCCGGGTGAGCCGCGATGTACTGGGCAGCCTGAACCTTGCGCAGCAGCTCGCCGGCGTCACGGCCGATGCCGTTGTCGTGGACTTCGCACAGCTTGATCTCGCCTTCCGGGTTGACCACGAACGTGCCGCGCAGTGCGAGGCCTTCTTCTTCGATCAGCACGTCGAAGTTGCGCGAGATGGCGAGCGTCGGGTCGGCCAGCATCGGGTACTTGATCTTCTGGATCGTGTCCGACGTGTCGTGCCATGCCTTGTGCGTGAAGTGCGTATCGGTCGACACGCTGTAGATTTCCACGCCGAGCTTCTTGAAATCTTCGTAACGATCGGCCAGGTCACCGAGTTCGGTCGGGCAGACGAACGTGAAGTCGGCCGGGTAGAACACGAAAACCGACCACTTGCCCTTCAGGCTTTCTTCAGTGACGGTCGTGAAATCGCCATTGTGGTAAGCCTGTGCCTTGAACGGTTTGACTTGACTGTTGATGATCGGCATTTGCTGAGTCCTCTTTCTGAGTGGGTGGAAAGTGGAGTCAGTATGCCAAACCGAGCCCGATAGGTAAAGCGGATTGTTTAAATGATATTGATAGTCTGACACTATTTATTTTACCGGTGCCGACTATCGGCTCGCTTTGGGGGCCTGCGGCCAGGCCGCTTCAATCCTTCAGAAGCCGCCACAGCGTGGTCCGGCCGATCCCCAGTGCGCGGCTCGCGGCCGCGCGATTGCCGCCGGAGCGTTCAAGCGCGAGCAGCACTTCCTCGCGGGTCGGCATCGCGCGCGGGGCCGTGGCGTCCGCGGCGACGCCAGCGCTTGTCTGCTGCGCTTCGGACGCCGTTGCCGGCCCAAGCCGCCCGAATTCGGGAAACACCGCCTGCCAGTCCGCCGAGGCGTCGTCCGGCGCGCTGTTGCCAGCCATCGAACCGATATAGATCGCGGCGCGCACGAGCAGGTTTTCGAGCTCGCGGACGTTGCCCGGCCACGCGTAATTCGCAAAAAGCGGCGCCAGAAACGCCAGCACCCGTTCGAGCGACGCCGCCGGCAAGCCGTACTGCAGCGCGTTGCGGCCCAGCAGATGCCGCGCCAGCAAGGCAATGTCGGCGCGCCGTTCACGCAATGGTGGCAATTTTATCTGAAGCAGGTTTAATCGAAAATACAGATCCGCGCGAAACGCACCCTGCTCGACGAGCGCATGCAGGTCGCGGTGCGTCGCCGCGATCACGCGCACGTCGACCGGCGTGGCGCGGCTCGCACCGAGCTTCATCACCTCGCGCTCCTGCAGCACGCGCAGCAGCCGGCTTTGCAGCGCGGCCGGCATTTCGCCGATTTCATCGAGAAAAATCGTGCCGGTATGCGCGATTTCGAAGAGCCCCGGCTTGCCGCCGCGCCGCGCGCCCGTGAACGCGCCTTCCTCGTGGCCGAACAGTTCGCTTTCGATCAGCCCCTCGGGCAGCGCCGCGCAGTTGAACGCGACGAACGGATTGCCGCGCCGCGGGCTCGCGTTGTGGATGCCCTGCGCGACCAACTCCTTGCCGGTGCCGCTTTCGCCGCTCAGCAGCACGGTCGCGTCGTGCGCGGCGCCGGCCAGCGCGAGCCGGCGCACGCGTTCGAGCGCCGCCGACGCGCCGATCAGATCGTCGAGCCGATGCCGCGCGACCAGTTGCTTCGGCCGCTGGTTCGTGCGCAGCGAGCGGTCGATCCGCTGCGCGACGAGCGCGTCCTGCGCGGTCACGACGAAACCGGCGCGCGTGCCCTGCTCGACGATCGGCACGCAATTGACGATCAGCGCGCGCCCGCCTATCTGCTCGATGCGCTCGTCGACCGGCCGGTCGTGGCCGAGGATTTCGCGCAGCAGCGGCGCGAGCGTGCGTGTGACCTGCGATGACAGGTCGCCGGCGTCCTGCGGAATCGGTTTCCCGGCGCCTGCGAGAGGCGCTTCTTTCGCCGTGTCGAGCCTGAGCCCGAGCAGTTCGAGCATGGCCGGGTTGACGGCTTCGAGCTGACCGGCCTCATCGAACGCGGCGACGCCGTCGCGCAGATGCGCGACGATCGTGTTTAGCCGCACGCGCTTCGCTTCCTTCTGCCGGCTCACGCGCGCCAGTTCGACCGACTGCTCGAAGGCTTCCTCGACCGCCGCGAGCGAGTACAGGAAAACGCTCTCCATGCCGGCCTGCTGCGCCAGATCGCAGGCCATGCCGGCCCCGATGACGACGCCGCAGCCCTCGGCGGCCAGCTGTTCGACCACGAGCCGGACCTCGTCGAGCGACCGATAGGCGCGCTGCCGCAAATCGGCATTGAGCAGCGGGCTCAGATCGGCGAGTTCGTGCGCGATCGCCGCGTGCAGCACGAGCCCGATGCGCGCGCCGGGCCACGTGGCCGTGGCGCGCGTGATCGCGCTCAGCACGTCGAAGCCGTTCACCTTGACCATCACGACCGGCACGCTGAGGTTCTCGCGCAGATACGCGCCGTTCGAGCCGGCGGACAACACGACGTCGACCGCGCCCGCATCCACGTAGGCTTGCAGCGCCGCGACGGCCGCACCGTAGCCCTCGCGCACCGTGAAGAATTTCGCGCGTCCGGCGTAGCGCGGCTCGACCGCCTCGCACAGCGATTGCAGCCGGCTGATGCTGACGAGCGCGACGCCGGGACGGCCGGAATCGGCGTTCGAATTGAGGGGTGGGATCGGGTTGGCGAGAAACGGGCTGAAGGTGGACACCGTGGGGCTCCTGGTTGAAGCAGTGTCGATGAAACGTTTCAAGAAACGTTTCTGGAACGTTTTACTTATTCTGCCATGAACACCCCATGAACACCTTTTACCGGCTTATGTCACGCCAACCCTTGATCCGCCCGTTTGCCCCCGAAACACCAGTCAATGGCATGCTTCCTGCACAATGCTGCGTACGTTCCACCCACGCTTTTCTTCCGGAGACATAGCACCATGACGACAGCCGCCACCCGCCGCGCCGCGTTCCGCGCCAAGGTCAATCAACGCCAGGGCCTGCTCGTGCCTGGCGCGTTCAACGCGATGAGCGCACGCGTGATCGAGGACGCCGGTTTCGAAGCGATCTACGTCACCGGCGCGGGCGTCACCAATATGTCGCTGGGCCTGCCCGACCTCGGCTTTATCGGCCTTGCCGAAGTCGCCGAGCACACGGCACGCATTCGCGACGCGGTTGCGCTGCCGCTGCTCGTCGACGCCGACACCGGCTTCGGCAACGCGTTGAACGTGCGGCAGACCGTGCGCGTGCTCGAGCGCAGCGGCGCCGACGTGATCCAGTTCGAGGACCAGGTGATGCCGAAGAAATGCGGCCACTTCTCGGGCAAGGAAGTGGTCGCCACGAGCGAGATGGTCGGCAAGCTCCGCGCGGCCGTCGATGCGCGCGAGGACGCCAACCTGCAGATCATGGCGCGTACCGACGCGGCCGCGGTGCATGGCATCGAGAACGCGATCGAGCGTGGCCATCGCTTCATCGAGGCGGGCGCCGACATTCTCTTTATCGAGGCAACCGAGTCGCTCGCCGACATCGAACGTCTGCCGTCGCTGTTCGAGACGCCGCAACTCATCAACATCGTGATCGGCGGCAAGACGCCGGTGCAGTCGCGCGAAACGCTCGCGAAGCTCGGCTACGGCATCGTGCTGTACGCGAACGCGGCGCTGCAAGGCGCGCTGGTCGGCATGCAGCGCGCGCTCGGCACGCTCCGGAGCAACGGCCGCCTCGACGAAGACGCGACGATCGTTGCGCCGTTCAGCGAGCGTCAGCGGCTGGTTAATAAGCCGTTGTATGACCGGCTCGATAAGGAGTATGCGGCGAAGGAGTAAGGAGACGGCGGCCACTCATGGAAGCGCAGGCCGGCTACGTATTCTCGTGACCAGGCCTGCCGTTATCCGATCACGCCAGGATGGCGCAGGTACAGGCCTATTTGATGGTCGAATGCATCCATCGTCCCGAGATATTCCTTCTTGCAATACGATGCGATCTCTGCCCTGCTCTTTCCGCTGAAGTATGCGCTCGCGGGTTGAGCCTTCTTATAGTCGAATGCCGATCCGTAAATCGATGTAGACGCATATGCCGTCTGTGCTACCAGGCAAAGCAGCCCAAATAATCTAATGACGTGCATCATAGGCTCTCCTTTTTGTACGGATAGGTTCTCGAAGTGCTTGCCCATCGTCGGTTACGGAACGTGCGATGCGTCCCGCGAGATCGACCCCGTCCCGCGTGATCCAGGCGGATCAACGTTAGCCAGATTTCTCCCCTAATACAGTCAGACAGCTCTTAAACCCGCGTGCGGATCGCGCAAAACACATAAACCGCTTCAAAAACCAGGCCCCCGACAAAAACCGCTAACACAAAACCATCCACTACGCCCCCGCACCCCAACCCCCTGCACACCGCAACAATATGGCGCCATTTATTGCGTTACGATTCAGGGCTGGCGACCGGGCAAGCCCAAAGGCGGACCGACGTCTTCGCCAGGCCACCGCCACTCAGCCACCGTTCCGCGGCCGGTTTCGAATTTCTCGCCGATCCGCTCCCACGAACGCCGGCAAAACGCAATCGAAAGGCAATCGCAAGCACCATGAAGTCAAACTCCTCGCGCACCACGTCCCTGCTCGCCAACCGTCCTCACGCGCATGCGCTCATGCGCCCGGCAGCGGAGATCGCGCGATGAACGGCGCCGGCACCCGCAATGCGCACGTCGGCTGGCTGCCGTATATCGTCGCGGCCACCTTCTTCATGGAGTATCTCGACACCACCGTGATCGCCACCGCGCTGCCGCAGATGGCGCGCTCGTTCGGCGTCGGCCCGAACAGCCTGAGCCTCGGCATGACCGCGTACATGCTCGCGCTCGCGATCTTCATCCCGGCGAGCGGCTGGGTCGCCGACCGCTGCGGCGCGCGCACCGTGTTCGTCAGCGCAATCGGCGTGTTTACGGTCGCCTCGGTGCTGTGCGGGCTGTCGCAGAACGTCCCCGAGTTCACGGCCGCGCGGCTGCTGCAAGGCATCGGCGGCGCGATGATGGTGCCGGTCGGCCGGCTCATCGTCGTGCGCAGTACCGAAAAGGCCCGCATGATGCAGGCGATCGCGACCATCACCTGGCCGGCCATCGCGGCGCCCGTGGTCGGGCCGCCGATCGGCGGCTTCATCACGACTTACGCGTCGTGGCGCTGGATCTTCCTGCTCAACGTGCCGTTCGGCATCGCCGCGATCACGGTCGCGCTGATGCTCGTGCCGAACCTGCGCGAAACCGCCCGCAAGCCGCTCGACGTGGTCGGCCTCGTGCTGAGCGGCATCTCGCTGACCGCGCTCCTGTACGGCGCCGAGCTCGCGAGCCAGCCCGCCACCAACGTGTGGCTCGCCTGCGCGGTCATGGCGGGCGGCCTGCTGGTCGGCGTGATCGCGTTCCAGCACGCGAAGCGCCACCCGCATCCGCTCGTCGACGTATCGACGCTGAAGGTGCCGACGTTCTCGGTGACGGTCATCACCGGGTCGTTCACGCGCATCGGCATCGGCGCGGTACCTTATCTGATGCCGCTGCTGTTCCAGCTCGGCTTCGGGCTCTCGGCGTTCCACTCGGGTCTGCTGCTGCTCGCCAGCGCGACCGGCAACCTCGGCATGAAGGCGCTGACCACGCGCATCCTGAAACGCTACGGCTTTCGCATGGTGTCGATCGTCGACGTGACGATCGCGGGCGTGTTCATCATCGCGTGCGGGCTGCTGACGCCGAACGTGCCGCTCGCGCTCGTGCTGATCGTCGTGTTCGTGTACGGCGTCGCGCGCTCGATGCAGTTCTCGACACTCGCCACCCTGGCCTACGCCGATATCGCGCAGCCGCAGATGAGCGCCGCGAGCACGCTATGGAGCGCCGCCGCGCAGATGACGCTCGGCCTCGGCATCGCGTTCGGCGCGGTGTCGCTGCGCGTCGCGGCTCACCTGAACGGCGAGACGACCGGCCACGTTTTCACGCTCGACGACTTCCGTCTCGCGTTCCTGTTCGCCGGCATACTGACGCTGCTGTCGGTGCTCGGTTATAGAGGGCTCGCGCGCAATGCCGGCCAGAGCATCGGCGGCGGTTCGGGCAGCGGGGAGAATACGGAGAAAAACCCGGCGGAGAAGAGCCGGGCCGCGAAGGGCTGAGCGCGGTTTTATCCGCGTGATATGGCGCGGATGGATCGGCCCACGTCAGACATAAGCGCGCTCGCGCATCCACTTCGTCATGATCCATTTGTCGCCGGCCAGCACCGGCGCGCCGCCGTGCAAGGTCAGCGGATCGAGCTGGCGCCGGCCGTTCATATAGCGGAAATACACGGCGCCGCCCGCGCGCGCCGCGACCGAAATGCCCGCGTCGGGAAAGATCGTTTCGCCGCCCTCGGCGACGTCGTTCAGATAGATCACGAGCGTCGCGACGCGCTGGCCGCCGCGCGCGGTATGCACGGCGCTGCCCGGATGATCGGGCGAAAAGTAGTCGAAATGCGGACGGTATTCGCCGCTCGTGCCGTAATGCAGGACCTGCAAGCCCTCGCCGTTTTCGAGCGGCCAGTTCATCAGGCTCGCGATGCGCCGGTCGAGCGTCTCGATCAACGCGTCCTCGCCGCGCTGATACCAGACGCCTTCGCTGGTGCGATTGCGGATCACGTCCTCGCTACCGGTGACGGGATTGACCGTGGTCGAGCGTTTCAGCCGATGCCGCGAGCGCTCGATCAACGCGTCGCACTCCTCGGGCGATAGCACGTCGGCGAACACGATCAGTTGCGGCCGCTCGCAGCGCATCAGCACGCGCACGTCGCGATCGCCGGCGCGGATCAGGTTGCCGTGCGCGACCGGCGCTGCGTCGTAGAGGTAGCCGTGCGGCGCGGCGTTGGCGGCGGTGGTTTCGATGACACTCGCTTCGCTCGCGACCGACCTGCCCGCGGTTGCATTAACGGCTGCATTAAGGGCCGCATTAACGGTTACGTTAGCGGCGACCTTGGCGACGGCTGCGTCGATGATGGCGGCCTCGCTCGCAATCGCGCCGCCGATCGCTGAATCGGTGGCCGCCGCCTCGGTGGCGGCACGCACGGCGGCCCTGCGCTCGCTAACCGCCTTGTGCACGGCGACGCGCGCGGCCTCGGCCGCAAAGCCGGCCTGCACCATGACGTCGATCAGCGCATCCGGCAGGCAACCGCGCGCGACATTGGTGTCCAGCCATTCTTCCCATGCGGCATCCACGACCGGCATAGCGTTCCCTGTTCGTCCCACCCGCCAAAGCGCGGGCTCGAGTGGACGATCATAGCAAGCGTGCCATGCCAAAAAAGTTCGCCGGATGGCCAGGTCTCAAGAGCGGTTTTCAGCGGCTTTCCGGCGCCTTCCGGGCGAGTCCCGGTTGGCACTGCAACGGCATTGAAGCGACATCGCTACGCCGTTTCAACGATGCAGATGCCCACGATACAGCGTGAGCCCGCGGCGCGCCTGCGCCCTGAGCATGCGCTGCACGAGCGGCGACCAGCCGAACAGCGCGCCGCGCACGCCCATCGCCTGACGCATCCACAGCCACAGGTCGAAGCGGTCGCGATGCTCGACGATGAGCCCGTCGCGGAACGCGAAGCGCGCCTCGATCCGGTTGACCACGGGCCGCCCCGTCTGGGTGAACTGATAGCTCGCGACCCATTGCGCGCGGCCGCTCGCGTCGTCGGCCTCGATCTCGCCGAAGGTCAGCGAGAAATCCTGCGCGTGTTTGACGAGCATGCGCCACATGTCGCGCACTTGCTCGCCGCGCAGCTCGCCGAAGGCGGGATCGCTGAAGACGGCGTCGTCGGCATAGCAGGCGGCCATGGTTTCGGCGTCGCGTTGCTGGAAGGCGGTGTAGAAGCGTTCGATCAGCTCGGTGTTGGGATGGCTCATTGTTTCGATGTCGTGTGTTGCGTATTGCGGGAGCGCGCGGTATCGCACTCCGGAAAAACCGCCCGCTCGGGGTGGGTGGCGGGCATGGCGCACACGATATCGGAAAATGGCGTGAACGGGGGTTTTGGCGAATGTTTTGCGGCGGCGCAGCGCCTGCTGCTGAGGGAGTCCGGGCGCGCACGAACCCGGTACAAGCCCGCCATCAACCACGTACCAACCCGGCAAAACCCAGACAAAACCTGGCAAAAACCAGCTACAAGCGCCGCTACCCCCGCGACACGGCCCCTCGTCCCCTCGCGACTTCGGCCCTGCCCGCCAGCACCCATATCCCCGCAGCCACCGACGCCGCGACGAACGCCGCCACGCCCAGCGCCGCCGCAAAACCGCCCGCGAAGCTCGCGCGCGCGGCCGCCGTCAGCATGGCCTGCAAGGCCGGC
>NZ_JAAGPS010000170.1:0-13640 GCF_017105025.1 Paraburkholderia sp. Ac-20336
AGCGCGCGCCCTTCCTGGGCGGCGACGAAGCAGTCTTCCATCGCATGCGCGAGTTCGACGCCGGCCTGCACGCCGACGATGCGCGCCGCGCCCTTCAGCGAATGCGCGGCGCGCATGCAGGCTTCGAGCGCGGCGGCGTCGCCGGGCGTGCGGTCGAGCACGAGCAGGCCGTCGTCGAGCACGCGAGCCTGGTTGCGCGCTTCTTCGCGGAACAGATCGATCAACGACGGGCGGCGCGGGTCGTCCGTCATCCGAGACTCCGGTTCAGTGTGTCGAACAGCGCGTCGGCGTCGAGCAGGCCGACGCTGATGCCGCGCCACGGCGCGACCGCCCGCGTGTGCGTGGCGGCGGTCTCCGACAGCGTGGCGGGCGGTGCGCGGAACGTCGACGGCGCGAAGCGGTGCACGCCGTCGACCTGATCGACCGGCAGCACCGCGTGCTCTTCGTCGCGCGCGATCACGAGCAGGCGCGGCAGATCGAGGCGCGTGCGGTCGTTGCGGGCGGCGGCGGTGTCGGGCTCGAAGCCGAGCAGATGCGCGAGCGACAGGCACACGAGCAACTCGCCCTGCACGTTGACGACCCCGAGCACCGCGCGATGCTGCCGATGCGGCAGCGTATGCACGGTGCGCGTCTGCACGATGCTTTTGAAAATCCGCGTGGGCAGCGCCAGCCATTCGCGGCCGATGCGAAACACGAGCAGCGATTCGCCGGTCTCCCGCGAACGCGATGCGTCATGGCCGTCGGGCAGCGCTTGCGGCGCCGCGTCCTGCTGCGGCAAGGCAGCGAGCGGCGCGGGCTGATCGAGCAGCCGTGCCGCGGCTACCTCGAACACCGGGCAATTGAGGCAGCGCACGTATTCGGCGAGCCGCTCGCACGACGAATCGCCGCGCACGCCGATGCGGTTCCAGCAACCGTCGATGCGGATGTCGCGGAACTCACGCACGGGACGATCCTTGCGCGCGCGCCGCGCGTTGCATCAGCAGGCGCGCGCCGTCGCGATCGCCTTCGAGGTCGAGCAGCGTCGCCAGATGCGCGAGCGCTTCCGGGTGCTGCGGATCGAGATAGATCGCCTTGCGATACTGGGCGCGCGCGACGTTGCTGTCGCCGTTGGCGTCGGCCAGAACGCCGAGCAGGTAGAACGCTTCCGCGTGCGGGGCGTGCTGTTCGAGATACGCGTGGATGGCCGCGGCGGCGTCCGCGAGACGGCCGGCGTCGGCGAGTTCGCGCGCGGCTTGCAGCGTGTCGCGCTCGACGGTCGTGGGGGCCGCCTTGCCTTGGGTAGCGCCTGGGGTGCCGAAGGGGGCCTTGATCTGCGTGCCGAACGGTGTTTCGAGGGGGACGTTGGCGTGCCCATTCATCTGCTGGGCTTGCGCCGGCTGTGGCTGCCATGCCGGTGTCGTGCGCGTCATGAGCGTGGCCGTGCGTGCCGGCGTCAGCGGCCTCGTCCACGGCGACGCGCCGGCATCTAACGCGGCAACCCGCGCCGCGCCGTCGAACGAGGCGCGCGCAACCGGATCGGGCCACGCAAAGGGCTCGGCCGAAAACACCGGCGCGGGAGTGGGCACGCGCGCGGGCGGCGGCGTCATCGCGAGTGCGGCGGCGGTCGCGAGCGGCGCGGCGTGCCAGTGGCTGGCCTGCATGCTCTGGGCCGAGGCGCGATAAAACGCGAACGCGAGCGGAATCTTCGCGGATTGCATGCCGTAGCGCATCAGCAGGCCGGTCTCGGCCGGACCGACGAACAGCGTGCCGTTTTCGGCCAGCACGCTATTGAGCGCCTGCAACGCGATCTGCTGCGTGTCGCGGTCGAAATAGATCAGCACGTTGCGGCAGAACACGAA
Organism: Paraburkholderia sp. Ac-20336; assembly: GCF_017105025.1. Taxonomy (NCBI): domain Bacteria; kingdom Pseudomonadati; phylum Pseudomonadota; class Betaproteobacteria; order Burkholderiales; family Burkholderiaceae; genus Paraburkholderia; species Paraburkholderia sp. Ac-20336. The sequence goes on from NZ_JAAGPS010000170.1 coordinate 1,839, forward strand.
GTCGTAGAGGCCGAGCGCGGGCGTGTCGAGCTGCATCAGGTTCGCGTGCGAGAAGCGCACCGTCTCGACGATGCGCGGCGCGAGACGCCAACCGTCTCCGGCCGGGCTGAAGTGCGCGTCGCGAAACGCGAGCGTGCTGCTGCGAAACGAGTTGCGCCCATAGACCGCGCGCTGCGCCGCGGCCAGCGAGCGCTCGTTGATATCCATCGCGTCGATGCGGAATTGCGCGGCGTCGAGGCCCGCGTCGAGCAGGGTCATCGCGATCGTGTACGGCTCTTCGCCGGTCGAGCAGGGCAGGCTCAGAATCCGCAGCGGCAGCGTGCCGCCGGCCGCGTGAGCGCGCTCCCGCAAGCGTTCCTGCGCGAGCCGCGCGAGCGTGCGGAATGCCTCGGCGTCGCGATAGAACCAGGTTTCCGGCACCGTCAACGCTTCGATCAGCGCCTGCCATAGCTCGGGCGACACCTGCGCCGCGTTCCAGTAATCGGCGAGCGTCGCTTCGGCATGGCCGTCCGCGCGCCACGCGGCGGCCTGCTGATCGACCGCGCGCTCGATGGCCCGATGACCGAGCGAGGTCGCGTCGAGCCCCATCGTCCGATGCAGCTGTTCGGCGAAGCGCCGGTAAAGCGGCGCGTTGTCGTGATCCGCGTTCATGCGTGCGCCTCGGGAAAGAGCAGCGCCTTCACGTCGTCGGTCAGCAGTGCCTCGACGCGAATCCACTGCACGAGCCCGCCCGCTTCGCTCGCGACCGGACCGAGATAGCGCGCGTGCGGCGTGTCGATGCCGGTCGCGCGAAATGCTTCGGGTTCCAGACGAATCGTGCGGGTCGCGCCTTCGAGCAGCAACGCCAGCAGGCGCTGGCCGCCCGCATGCGGATAGTGCACCAGCACGACGCGCGTCGACATCAGTGGCTCGGCGCGGCGGCCGAGCGCGAGCGCCGGCAGATCGATGACCGGCAGCGGCGCACCGTCGTGTTCGAGCACGCCCGCGACCCACGCCGGCGCGCCGGGGATCGTCTTCGGCGGCGCGCGCGGATCGAGCGGCATCATGCGCTCGACCTGCGTCGCGTCGATCACGTAGCGTTCGCTGTCGAGAGTGAAGAGGATGAAGAGCATCGGCGTGGACGGGAAGCGTGAGCGGGGCGGGCGCGGGTCAGGGCGGATCGCCTGGGCGATCTCAGGCCACGACCTTGAAGCGCGACACGCCGGTGCGCAGGCTGTTGGCAACGTGCGTCAGATCGTCGATCGCCTGGGTCGACTGACGCAGCGATTCCGCGGTCTGCTGCGCGGCCTCGGACAGCTGCGTCAGCGCCTGGGTGATCTGCTCGGCGCCGGTCGCCTGGGTCTGCATGCCCTCGTTGACCATCGAGAAACGCGGCGCGAGCTGCTGCACCTGCTCGATGATCTGCGTCAGATGACCGCCGACGTTCTGCACGTCGAGCATGCCGCGGCGCACTTCCTCGGAGAACTTGTCCATGCCCATCACGCCGGCGGCCACCGCCGACTGGATCTCCTTGACCATCTGTTCGATGTCGTAGGTCGCGACGGCGGTCTGATCGGCGAGGCGGCGGATTTCGGTCGCCACGACCGCGAAGCCGCGGCCGTATTCGCCGGCTTTTTCGGCTTCGATCGCCGCGTTCAGCGAGAGCAGGTTGGTCTGGTCCGCGACCTTCGTGATCGTCGCGACGACCTGGTTGATGTTGCTGGCCTTCTCGTTGAGGATCGCGAGCTTGGCGTTGACCGAGCCGGCCGCTTCCATCACATGGCGCATGGTTTCTTCCATGCGCGCGAGGCCGCTGTGGCCGGTGCCTGCGAGCGCGGCCGACTGGCTCGCCACCTCGGAGACTTCGTTCATCGTGCGCAGCAGATCGCGCGAGGTCGCGAAAATCTCGCGCGAGGTCGCGCCGATTTCCGTGGACGTGGCCGCGGTCTCGTTCGCGGTGGCCTGCTGTTCGCGCGAGGTCGCGGCGATTTCCGTGACCGAGGTCGTGACCTGCACCGCCGACTTCTGCGCCTGGCCGACCAGCGCGGTGAGTTCGTCGGTCATGCGGTTGAAGCCCGCTTCGAGCGCGCCGATTTCGTCCTGGCGATGCAGTTGCAGGCGTTGCGTCAGATCGCCGGTGCGGATCACGTCGACGACTCGCAGTACCTTCGCCATCGGCACCGTGACCGCGCGAAGCAGCCAGTAGCCGGCCAGCACCGCGACGATCAAGGCGAGCGCCAGCATCACGAGCAGCACGATGCGTGTCGTCTCGACCGACGTGCGGATGCTCGCGGTGGACTGGTCCGCGTAGCTCCTGTTGTCGTCGACGAGCTTGCGCGCCGTCAGCCGGCCGCTTTCCCAGACCGGCGTGAGCTGCGCGTTGAAGATGCGCGCGGCGTTGTCTTTCGAGGCGGCGAGGCTATTGAGCAGCGCCGTTTGCGCCGCCGTGTACTGCGTGTGGTATTGCCGGAATTCGTTGAAGAGGTCCCGGTCGTCGCTGCGGAAAACCGTCGCGCCGTAGTCGTTGAGCTGTTTCTGCAGCGACTGCTGCGAGTCCTGCAGGCTCGCGAGGTCGCGCTTCGTGGAATCGGCGTCCGCGTCGACGAAGATCAGGCGCTGCGTGATCGAATAGTTTTCGAACCAGGTCGCCCGTATCGCGGTCGCGTAGTAGAGGCCCGGCATCGAGTCCTGCTGCTGGCTTTTCGCGTCGCGGTCTATGCCGCCGAGTTGCCCGAAAGTGACGATTGCCATGGCGAGCATCACGATCAGAACGATTCCGAAGCTGCAAAGAATCCGTTGCCGGATGGTCCATTGTTTCACGCGCAGGCCCCCCTACCTTTGTTTCTGTTCGATTCCGCGTATCGACCCGTTGCGGGTCGGATCGACGGACCGGACAGTTTTACTGTCTATCGGATTTGTCCGACAGTTCATGCGGCGAATTCTACATTGATCGGAGGCGTGTTTTGGGCGGATTAGAGGGGGAAACACGGCACAAAACGCGGGATTGCAGTACGGTGCCCGCCCGTGCACCGGCAGGTGCCGGATCGAACGGCTGTTACAGGGTTAATGTTCCGTTACCACTTGCAGCATCTATTTCCGCGCATCCGCACGACAATCCATTCCATGCCTGAACGGGCGGGAGGCTCACATGAAAAAGATCGCAGTAGCGTTGGTGATGGCGGGCAGTTTGAGCGTGGCGGGGCAAGCCTCCGCGCACGGACATGGCGGCGATGTGGTGGGGGCGCTGATCGGCGGCGCGGTGCTCGGTGCGGTGGTCAGCGCGGCGTTGAATCCGGCGCCGGTGGTCGCGTATCCGCAGCCGGTCTATGCGCAGCAGCCGGTGTATCAGCCGGCGCCGGCCTATGCCGGCCCGCCGCCGGGATATTGCTACGACCAGTACCAGCGCGCGTATGTCGCGTGCGGTGCGCCGCCGCCCGGACAGTACGGATATGCGCAGCCGCAGCCGGGGTGGTGATCGCGTGAAGGTGTGCGCTCACATCGCGCGTGCTCTACGCAGACAGAAAGGCCGTCGCCCGATGCGACGGCCTTTTTTGTAATCGATGCATACACCGCTCAGTCTCAGTGTTTGTGGTGCAGCCACTCCGCGTAATGCGTATCGAGCCAGCGCTCGATTCTGGGCGGCTTTGACGGGTCGCGGTGATGACGGGACGCCATCCAGATGGCAAAGCCGACCAGCAGCATGACGGTGGGCCCCATCAGATAGGCGAGCAGCGATTCAGACATCGGAACCTCCGTATCGGCTTGCATCCAACTCTCAGTGTAGGCGATGGAAGCGGGGAAAGAACGACGATCTGAAGCGGTTGCGCGACGCTGGCGGGGTGTTTCGAAGGCCGATATGAAACCGGATTTCACCGGTTCTTTTTCTTTGTTTTCAGCTAATTGATAGGGGTTGATGGACGCCTGTGTACCATCGGTTGCGGCGCATCGAGGGAAACTCCCTACGCCGCCCAACCCTTGGCAATGCCGTCATCAGGCCATCCCGCTGCGCGCCTGCCGCGCGGCTTCGATCTGGATATCGACGAAGTCCGCCCAGCTCTGGAGTCGCTGACGTTGCCGCTCGGCTTCGTTGTGCGCTTCGCCGTGCGCCTGGTCGTGTGTGGGGTTGTCCGTTGCAGCGGGTGCGGGGTCCCGCATGGCGTCGCCGTGCGCGTCCGGTTGCGGCGAGATTTCGCGCAGATGCATCGTCGCGGTGCGGCGAAAATCATGCAGCACGAAATGCTCCATTTCGATCCCCAAGGCCTTGACCGCCTGATTTAACGTGCTTTTCGCGATCGGTCGATCGTCGCCCCGGACGCTCGGGAAGACGAAATTCTGGCTCGCCCGTGCGCGCTGCAACTCGCGCAGCATCGCGACGGCCTGGTGCGGCAGATACACGACGCGATCCGCATGCGCATTCAGACGCGTGGCCGGAATCGTCCAGCGCGCGTGGTCGAGATCGAATTCGGCCCACATTGATTCCACGAGGTCCGATTTGCGCACCATCGTCAGCACGAGCAGATGCAGCGCGAGCTTCAGCGGACGGCGGATGTTCGACGTGTCGACGGCCTGCAGCGTCGCGCCGATCTCGGCGCCGGACAGCACGCGCGTACGGGTGTCGAGCGTGGCGAGCGCGCGCGCCGGCACGACTTCGGCGGGATTGCCGGACGCGAGTTGCCGCGCGATCAGGTACGCGTACAGGCGCTTGACCACGTTGCGCGTATGCAGCGCCATCTTCGGCGAGCCACGGCTCTTGATGCGCTCGCAGATCGCGAGGATGTCGTCGGCGCTCACGGCACTGATCGGCTTGTTGCCGATCGCGGGCAGCACGTCCTTTTCGAGCGCGCGCCGCGTCGTGCGGCGATATTCGTCCGACTTGCCGGCCATCGCGGTGGCGAGATACAGCTCGGCGGCTTCGCGCAGCACGTCAGCCTTGCTTTCGGCGCCGCGGTCGCGCCGCGCGGTCGCGACCGGCGAGATGCCCTGCGCGACCATTTCCGCGTACTTCTGTGCCTTGGCGCGCGCGACGCGCAGCGAAATCATCCGGTAGTCGCCGATCGTGGCGAGCGGCTGGCGTTTGCCGTTCAGCGTGTAGCGGAAACGCCAGATCTTGCTGCCGGTCGTCATGACTTCGATGACGAGACCGTTGCCGTCGGCGACGCAGTAGCGGGTCGCGCGCGGTTCGAGCGCGCGGATCTGGGATTCTGTGAGGGGAGTAGCGAGGCGGGGCATGCGCGTCGGGACGTTGATGCGGTTGATGCACGAGGTGCGGTGATTCTAAACCGTATGCCGATTGTGTACCAAAGATTTGTCCGATTATGGGTAGGCAAGCTGGATTTTCTGCCTACGACGAGGGCGAGAAAATGACGCCAAAACCCTTATTGGAGAATGAATATAACGGAATTTCCCCATCGATTTTACTTGCCGATACAGAATCTACTGAAAATCACTCCAAGCAGATCGTCCGAACTGAATTCACCGGTAATCGAATTCAACTGATCCTGTGCCAGCCGCAGTTCCTCGGCGAACAGATCGAGCGCCTGCGCGTTCTGTTCGGCATGCGCGGCAGCCGTTGCCAGATGCTCTTCGGCCGCGCGCAGCGCAATCAGATGCCGCTCGCGCGCAAGGTACACGCTTTCCGCGCCCGCCTGCCAGCCGGCGATCCGCAGCAACTCGTCGCGCAGCAACGCGACGCCGTCGCCCTGTTTCGCCGACAGCCGCACCTCGCTCAGTTCGAGATCGGCGTCCAGCGCCTGCGTCGCGGGCGCGAGGCCCGTCAGGTCGGTCTTGTTCAGCACGCGCACGACCGGCACGCCGCTCGGGAAGCGCCCCGCGATCGTTTCGTCCTCGGCCGTCATGCCGGTGCGTGCGTCGAGCAGATGCAGCACCACGTCCGCGCGCTCGATTTCGCCCCACGTGCGCGCGATGCCGATCTTTTCCACTTCGTCTTCGGTCTCGCGCAGGCCGGCCGTGTCGATCACATGCAGCGGAATGCCTTCGATCTGGATCGTCTGCGCAACCTTGTCGCGCGTCGTGCCGGCGATCGGCGTGACGATCGCGAGTTCCGCGCCGGCCAGCGCGTTCAGCAGCGACGACTTGCCGACATTCGGCTGTCCCGCGAGCACGACCGACAGCCCCTCGCGCAGCAACGCGCCCTGGCGCGCTTCGCTCAGCACGTGCGCGAGGCGCTCGCGAATGCGGGCGAGCTTGCCGCGCGCGTCGGCGGCTTCGAGGAAGTCGATTTCTTCCTCGGGGAAGTCCAGCGTCGCTTCGACCAGCATGCGCAGCGTAATCACGTCTTCGACGAGCGCGTGAATGTCGCGCGAAAACGCGCCGTCGAGCGAACGGCCCGCCGAGCGGGCAGCGGCCTCGGTACTGGCCTCGATCAGATCCGCGACGGCCTCGGCCTGCGCGAGATCGAGCTTGTCGTTCAGAAAGGCGCGGCGCGTGAATTCGCCCGGTTCGGCGAGTCGCAGGCCGACCGCGCGGCCGGCGTCGATGCAGCGTTGCAGCACCAGTTGCAGCACGACCGGGCCACCGTGGCCTTGCAGTTCGAGCACGTGCTCGCCGGTGTAGGAGTGTGGCGCCGGGAAGTAGAGGGCAATGCCGCGGTCGAGCGGATTGCCGCTGGCGTCGAGAAACGGCACGTAGCTCGCGTGGCGCGGCGCAAGCGTTTGACCGGTGAGTGCCTGCATCAGCGGCAGGGCGGCCGCTTCGCCCGCGCGGCCGAACGAAATCCGCACGACGCCGATGCCCCCCCGGCCGGGCGCGGTAGCAATGGCGACGATGGGATCGGAGTCGGTCGTGAGCATGGGAGAGCGGGCAGAAAACAGGAGAGGAGAGCGAGCGGATCGGTACGAATCGCGGCGGGCCAATGTCGGCAGATGTGGGCCGATGCGGCGCGAGGCATTGTAACGCGGGCGCATCGGGCGGGCGTGCGGCGTCGCGGACGGCACCATCGCTCCCCGTTCGATCCCTCAAATTAGGATTTATCTTGGATAAGCTACGATTTCTATCATGCTGCTTGAGAATAATCTTAAAAATATAAGATGACCATCGCTCGCAAAGGCAGGCAGGATAATAAAAAGATAGAAAAATGCGATTTCGTGGAGCGCTTTGTCCAGCGCGCCCTACAAGCTAAATCTATCTCAAATAGGCAAAACATAAGCTTATCTGGTTGTCAACTGGTTTGGTGCCGAATTGCACAATCTGGCCCATGCCAACCGACAAAGAAAAAGCCGCTTTCGCCAAAAGGCTGAGAGATCTGCTCGAGCCGCTGAAAATCCGCGGCGGGACCAAGCTCGCCGAGCAGTTCAATCTACGCTATCACGGCGAGCGTCCCGTTACGCCGCAGACCGCGCACAAATGGCTCACGGGTACGACGATTCCAAAGCCGGACAAGCTACGCACGCTTGCCGAATGGTTGAGCGTCAACGAGCATTGGCTTCACTACGGCCCGCCGCCCGGTACGAACGCGAGACCGATGGCACGCGGCGAGAAATATCCGGCAACACCCGAGACGATCGAACTCGCTTCGAAGATCGCATCGCTCACGCCGAAAGACCGGAATCTGGTCGAGGAAATGATCGTGCGCTTCTACGGTGAGGACGTCGAGGACGAGTAAGTGCGCGGTTCGTCGCCAGCGCTTTTTCAAGCGCCCGCGAGATTATGAGAAAAGCCGCCTGGTATGCACCGGGCGGCTTTTTTGTTTCTGCGCGGTGGCGGGGCTGAGATCGCTGCCCGCGGCGGACAGGTGTTGGGCCGGTTTTGTCCTCGATTTGCTCGTTTCCGCGCGATGTAATACGGCTGCGTGATCGGCGCAATCGGCGTGGGCATCGTGATTCGGGTCCGGAGCGGATGGGGTGGCGTTGGATTCGGCCTGCTATGCGAGATCGCGAATTCAGATTTATCTTAAACAAGCTACAACTTCTACTGCACCATTTGAGAACAATCTTAAAAACATGAGACGGGTATCGCCCGCAAAGTCCCGCTGGATAATAAAAAGATAGAGAAAATGCAATCTCTTCGAACGCTTTGCCCGTGTGCCTTACAAGCTAAAATTATCTCAAATAAGAAAAACATGAGCCTGACTGGTTGTCAACAGGTTTGGCGCCGGATTGCACAATCTGGCCCATGCCGACCAACAAACAAAAAACCGCTTTCGCCAAGAGACTGAAAGACCTGCTCGAGCCTCTGAAAATCCGTGGCGGGAGTGACCTCTCCAGGCAGTTCAATCTACGCTATCACGGCGAGCGCCCCGTTTCGACGCAGACCGCGCACAAATGGATCTCGGGCACGACGATTCCGAAGCCGGACAAGTTGCGCACGCTCGCCGAATGGTTGAACGTCAGCGAGCATTGGCTCCATTACGGTCCGCCGCCCGGCGCGAGTGCGAGACCGATGTCACGCGGAGAAAAGTACCCGCCCACGCCCGAGACGATCGAACTCGCGTCGAAGATCGCCTCGCTCATGCCGCAAGACCGGCATCTGGTCGAGGAAATGATCGTGCGCTTTTATGGCGAGGACATCGAGGAAGAATAAGCGCGTGGCCAGTCGCCAGCCGCTTTTCAGCTGTCCGCGAGACCATGAAAAAAAGCCGCCCGGTTTGCACCGGGCGGCTTTTTCGTTTCTGCGCAACGGCGGGGGCGGAGAGTGCCGCCCGCCCGTCGCGAGCAGGCGTCAGGCCGGCTTCGCCTTCGACTTGCCCATCATGCGCGTGATGTAGTACTGCTGCGCGATCGACAGCACGTTGTTCACGACGTAGTACAGCACGAGACCCGCCGGGAAGAAGAAGAACATGACCGAGAACGCGATCGGCATGAACATCATCATCTTGGCCTGGACCGGGTCCGGCGGCGTCGGGTTCAGGCGGGTCTGCAGGAACATCGAGACGGCCATCAGGATCGGCAGGATGAAGTACGGGTCCTGTTGCGAGAGGTCGCGAATCCAGAGAATCCACGGCGCGCCGCGCATTTCCACCGACGACAGCAGCACCCAGTACAGCGAGATGAACACCGGAATCTGGATCACGACCGGCAGACAGCCGCCGAACGGATTGACCTTCTCGGTCTTGTACAGCTCCATCAGCGCGGCGTTCATCTTCTGCGGATCGCCCTTGAAGCGCTCGCGCAGCGCCTGCATGCGCGGCGTGATCGTCTTCATGCGCGCCATCGACTTGTAGCTCGCGGCCGACAGCGGGAAGAACACCGCCTTGATCAGCAGCGTGAGCAGCACGATCGACCAGCCCCAGTTGCCGACATAGCTATGGATCTTCGAGAGCAGCCAGAACAGCGGCTTCGCGATGATCGTGACCCAGCCGTAGTCCTTGACCAGATCGAGGCCCGGCGCGATGCCGGCGAGCATCTTCTCTTCTTCCGGACCGGCGAACAGGCGTGCCGACACGCTGACCGTTTGGCCCGGCGCAATGGTCGGCAGCGGCTGCTTCACGCCGACGCGATAGAGCGACGGATCGATTTTCTCCGCGTAGAACTCGCGCTTCGCGCCCTGCTGCGGAATCCACGCCGACGCGAAGTAGTGCTGGACCATCGCGACCCAGCCGTTATCGGCCGAATGCGCGTAATCCTGCTTGTTCTTGTCGAGATCGCTGAACGTCATCTTCTGGAAGTGATGTTCGTCGGTGTAGACAGCCGGTCCGATGAACGTGTGCGAGAAGCGCGGCGTATCGACCGGCTGGTCGTCGCGCACGAGTTCCATGTAGACCTGCGGCGTCACGGCCGTGGTGCCGACGTTCTGGATCTTCGTCTCGACGCCGATCACATAGCTGCCGCGCGTGAACGTGTAGGTCTTGATGACCTTCAGGCCGCCCTTTTCCGGCGATTCGAAGCTCATCTGGAACGAATTCTGACCGTCGGCCAACTGGGTCGGCTGATTCGGCATCAGCGTGAAGACGTCGTTGTGATTCGGGAAGTCGCCGCCGAGCAGGCCGGTGCGTGCCAGATACGTGTGGTTGTTCGTTTTGTCGAACAGCGTGATGACGAGGTCCGGCTGCTTGCCGTCGCCCTGCTTCACGAGCGCAAGCCGCGACAGCGTGCCGCCGCGCGTGTCGATTTCGCCGCTGTAGACGTCGGTGCTGAACTTGACGAGTTGCGATTGCGTGGCCGCCGGCGCGTTGCCGGGCGCGGCTGCGTTAGCGGCCGGCAGGTCGGCCGGACTGGTTCCCGGCGTCGTGGTCCCCGGAGCTGCGCCATCGGCGGTTTTCGTCGCCGTCGGGCTCGGGAAGAACATCGACGGGCGTCCGTGGTCGCGTTGCCAGTTGTCGAACAGCATGACCGCTGACATGAAAAAGATGACCCATAGGACGGTGCGTTTGATATCCATGCGTTGTCTCAGTGTCGATGGAACGGCGCGTCAGCGCTTTTCAGAAGTGGGTGGCGGGACGAGATCGATGCCACCCGCGGAAAACGGGTGACAGCGGCAAACACGCCTCACGGCGAGATAAGTCCCGCGCGCGGCGCCATGATACTGGATTGCCTCGCGCGCGTAATCAGAACAGGAAGGGTAAAAACGGCACCGGTTGCCGAGCATGGGGCTCACGGCAAGCTTGTAAAAACGCAATAAAGCGAAGAGTACCGTTTGCATGGCAGATGCGGCCGGACGGCGCCGCGCAACGTGGATACCGGGCGACGCCCGCGCCGCGGAGCAGCCGGCGCAACGCCGGTTGCAACGGCCGAGGGCGGGCGGTCGCCGCGTCATTCCGTCTTCGGCGCCTCCGCGGGCGGCGCCTGACGACGGGTAATTTCGCGCGCGGCCTTGTCGAGCAACGCTTCGATTTCGCTGCGGCACAGCGCCTTCAACGGCGGCGACGACGCGCTCGGTAAAGCCTTTTTGTCGAAACGCGTATGCAGACGCAGCAGCACATCCCAACCGCCGAATTCCGCGCGGCGCAACCGGAAGGCCTCGCGTGCGATCCGGCGCACCAGATTGCGCGTGGCCGCGCGCGGCGCATACTTCTTGCCGATCACGAGGCCAAGACGCGCCTCGTTGCCGGTGGGCCGGCCGTACACGACGAAGTGCGCGGTACGGCGCCACGGCCGCAAACGAAAAACGGATGAAAATTCATCCGTTTTTAGCAGCCTTGCGGCTTTGGGGAAGGCGGCTTGCGCTCGCAACGGAACCGAGCCCGGTTGCTGCGCCCCGGCCGCTCCCGCTTCGCCGCGGGCTTCGGTCACAGCGCGCAATCCGCTCGCCTTAGATGGCGAGACGCTTGCGGCCCTTCGCGCGACGTGCGTTGATGACCTTGCGGCCACCTGCGGTCTTCATGCGAACGCGAAAGCCGTGGGTGCGCTTGCGACGGGTAACGGAAGGTTGGTAAGTACGTTTCATGTTGCTCTCACTTGATCGAAAAAAACCGCGCGATCATCGCTGAAAGCGCAATGGCCGGTGGTTTGCTGAAATTGGTTTTCGCGGAACCCGCTATTTAAACCGGTTTTCCGTTGACCGTCAATAGTTTAGCCCGGTCCGGCAGCGCTTCCTGCTCATCCGGCCAGTTGATCCGTCCCTGTGGATAACTCCCTTTCGGCTCCGTTTTGGCGTTAGAATCTCGCCTTACTTCCCAAAAATGCTGCACGCCGCCCCGGCTCGCTTGCTCCGCAAACCCTTGTGGCACAAGCGCCTGGGGCTGTTACGCCTGGCTGCACAGGGCTTTGTTGCGCGCGCGCGACAGGGGCAGCGGCGACCGCCGTGCACACCATAACGACAGCAACTCGATGAACGAATTCTGGCAACACTGTTCCGCATTGCTGGAGCGTGAGCTTACGCCCCAGCAGTACGTGACGTGGATCAAACCCTTGGCCCCGGTCGCCTTCG
>NZ_JAAGPS010000171.1:0-201 GCF_017105025.1 Paraburkholderia sp. Ac-20336
TCATGATTACGTAGGAGAGATGTTAGTGTTGAAGTGTAGAGTGAGAGTACATGTCGCATCAGTAAGAAGTGTTATATTCGTGTAGGGTAGAATGTCGGAAACACGCACAGTGTCTTCGTCAGGCATGTCAACATGTAGTTAGCATTAGAGTTAGTCTATCGATCTGTATCCAATGTTTCATTCTGTATTATTTTTTTTTTT
>NZ_JAAGPS010000172.1:0-12915 GCF_017105025.1 Paraburkholderia sp. Ac-20336
TCGCCCTCGGCGGCCGGATAACCGTTCGGCGAGGTCGTCTCGGCCTGGATATCGGCCGGCGTATCGAGCGGCGCGGCGCTCACGCCGAACGTCGGCTCGACGCGCGCGGCAGCCGGATCGGCCGCCGCCTCCGTATTCACAGTCGGTTCGCGCCGCGTGGCCGGGCGCGCCGGCTCGATGAACGGGCTCTGCTCCTCATGCTCGTCCCGCGCGAGACTCTCGGCGGTCTCGGCCGGCATGGGCCGCGGCATCTTGCGGCGCACCTTCGCGCCCTGCCACGCGTTGTATACGACCACGCCCCCGACCACCACGGCACCCGCGCCGATCAAACCGAGTGTCAACTCGTCCATGCATGCTCCATCAGCAATTCTTCTATCCGCGCGGCCCTGCGTCCGCTGCCCGTTCCGCGCGGCTTGCACTGCAAGCCGCTGCGCTGAACGCGGACGCCCGCGCAGGCTTTAACTTAAACGATATTCTGGGCGAAACCGGCCGCCGTTTCCATGTCGACCGCGACGATCCGCGACACGCCCTGCTCCTGCATCGTCACGCCGATCAGTTGCTGCGCCATTTCCATCGCGATCTTGTTGTGCGAAATGAACAGGAACTGGGTCTTGTCCGACATCGCGCGCACGAGGTTCGCGAAACGCTCGGTGTTGGCGTCGTCGAGCGGTGCGTCCACTTCGTCGAGCAGACAGAACGGCGCCGGATTCAGCTGGAACATCGCGAACACGAGCGCGGTCGCGGTCAGCGCTTTCTCGCCACCCGACAGCAGGTGAATCGTCGAATTCTTCTTGCCCGGCGGCTGCGCCATCACCTGCACGCCGGCATCGAGAATTTCGTCGCCGGTCATGATGAGCTTGGCCTGGCCGCCGCCGAACAGACGCGGGAACAGTTCGCCGAAATGACGGTTCACTTCGTCGAAGGTGCTTTGCAGGAGCGTGCGCGTTTCGGCGTCGATCTTGCGGATCGCGTCTTCGAGCGTTTCGATCGCGCTCGTCAGGTCGGCCGATTGCGCATCGAGGAAGCTCTTGCGCTCGGTCGCGGCCTTCAGTTCGTCGAGCGCGGCCATGTTGACGGGCCCGAGCGCGACGATCGCGTTGTTGATGCGCGTGACTTCGCCCTGCAGGTACGACGGCTTCATGTCCGGCGTGAGCCTCGTCTGCAACTCGGCTTCGTCGACGCCGGCCGCGACCAGTTGCTCGACGAACTGCTCGCCGTTGATCCGCGCAGCCTGCTCCTTCAGTTGCAATTCGTTGATGCGGTCGCGCAGCGGCTGCAGCGCACGCTCGGTGCTCAGGCGCGTTTCGTCGGCCGCGCGCAGCTTCGAGGTGAGGTCGTCGAGTTCGATGCGCGCGGCGCGCAGCGCCTCTTCCTTCGCGGTGCGGATGTCGAGCGCATCCTGCAGGCCGGTATGCGCGGTCTGCTCGTTGATCGTTTCGAGTTCGGCGCGCGCGTCTTCGAGCGAGCCCGCGACGCGCTCGCTCTGCTCGTGCGCGACCTGGATGCTGCGCTTCAGTTCGTCGATGCGGTTCGCCATGTTGCGCGCGGCAAAGCGCGCGTCGGTGGCGGCGCGGTCGAGATCACGCACGTCGCCGCGCGCGCTCGTGAGCGTTTCGTCGAGTGCTTCGAACGCCAGCTGATGATCCTCGAAGCGCGCCTGCAACTCGGCGAGTTCGCCGTCGTGACGCTCGAAATTCGCTTCCGATTCCGCGCGCAGCGCGCGCTGCTCGTCGATCTGCGCGGCGATCTCTTCGAGTTCCTCGCGAATCTGCGTGCTGCGCTGCGTGTAGCGCTCGTGCGCCTGGGTGAGCTTGAGCACGTCCATCTGCAACGCGTGGACACGCTGCGTCGCGCGCTCGGCCTGCTGGCGCGCGTCGCTCAGCGCCTGCGCGGCCTGCGTATGCGCGGCTTCGGCGCGGATCGCGGCGGCCTTTGCCTCGTCGGCGAGCAGGGCCTGCGCGCGCACCTGGCGGCCGAGGTTTTCGATTTCCTGCTGACGCGCGAGCATGCCGGCCTGTTCGGAATCGGCCGCATACAACTGCACGCCGACGCGCGTAACCACATGCCCCGCCTTGACGACGAACGCGCCGCCTTCCGGCAGTTGCGAGCGCATCGCAAGCGCCTGTTGCAGGTCGTCGGCGACGAACGTGAGGCCGAGCCAGTCGTTGAGCACCGCGCGGATGCCCGCATCGTCGATCCGCACGAGCGCCAGCAACGGCCGCAGCGCGGCCGGCGCGGCGGCCGCATGGCTGGCCGCCGGCGGCGCGTAGAAAGCGAGCTTGGCGGGCGGTGCGTCGGTGGCGAACGCCTTGACCCAGTCGAGATTCGACACTTCGAGCGCGGCCAGACGCTCGCGCAGCACCGCTTCGAGCGCGGCTTCCCAACCCGCTTCGACGTGCAGCTTCTTCCACAGACGCGGCAGGCCGCCCAGTTCGTGCTTGTCGAGCCACGGCTGGATCTTGCCCTCGGTCTGCACGTTTTCCTGCAACTGCCTGAGCGCCGCGAGACGCGCGTCGAGCTGATGAATCTGCGCGCTTTCGGCCTGCACACGCTCCTGCGCGGCGCGGCGCTCGGCGTCCAGACGCGGCAGCGTTTCCTGCGCCTCGGCAAGACGGCCTTGCGCGTCGTGCAGAATTTCCTCGTGCTCGGCGAGCTGCATGCGCAACTCTTCGAGCTGCGCCTCGTCGGGCGCGTCGAGACCGCCCGCTTCCGATTTGAGCCGCTCATGGCGCTGCTGCAACTGCTGCAGCTGCTGATCGGCATTGCGCTGATGCGCGGCTTCGAGCTTGAGCGCCTGCTCGGTCTGCGCGATGCCGCCGCGCTCGGTGTTCAGTTCGGCCTGTGCATCGCGCCAGCGCGCTTCGAGCGCGGGCAGCGCGTCGTGCTTCGCGGCGGCATCCTCTTCGGCGAGTACGGCTTTTTCTTCGGCGACGTCCAGTTGCTCCTCGGCGTCGGCGATATCGTCCTGCGCCTTGCCGGCTTGCGCCTGCCACTGCTCGCGCTGCGCGGTCAGCGCGGCGATCTGCGCCTGCACGCGGTTGCGCGATTCGACGATGAAGCGGATCTCCGCTTCGAGCCGGCTCACCTCGGCGTTGGCTTCGTAGAGCGCGCCTTGCGCGCCCTGCATCGCATCGCTCGCCGAATAGTGCGCGACGCGCAGCGTTTCGAGTTCCGCCTCGACTTCGCGCAGCTTCGCGGTTTGCGCCTCGAGGTCGATCTGTGCCTGTTCGATCGCGCGCTGCTGGCGCTGCTGCTCGCCGGCCGCCTCGTTCTTGCGCAGCAGCCACAGCAGACGCTGCTTTTCCTCGCCGTCGCTTTGCAGCTCGCGATAACGCGTCGCGACGACCGCCTGCGCCTCGAGCTTTTCGAGGTTCGAGCCGAGTTCGCGGACGATGTCCTCGACGCGCGTCAGATTCTCACGCGTGTCGTGCAGACGGTTCTCGGTCTCGCGGCGGCGTTCCTTGTACTTCGAGACGCCCGCGGCTTCTTCGAGGAACACGCGCAGCTCTTCGGGCTTCGCCTCGATCAGCCGCGCGATCATGCCCTGGCCGATGATCGCGTAGGCGCGCGGCCCGAGGCCCGTGCCGAGGAAGATGTCCTGAATGTCGCGGCGGCGGGCCGGCAGATTGTTGATGTAGTAGCTCGAGGTGCCGTCGCGCGTCAGCACGCGCTTCACGGCGATCTCGGCATACTGGCCCCACTGGCCGGCGGCGCGGCCGTCCGCGTTGTCGAACACGAGTTCGACGCTCGCACGGCTGCCGGGCTTGCGGGCAGTCGAGCCGTTGAAGATCACGTCCTGCATCGACTCGCCGCGCAACTCGGAGGCACGCGATTCGCCGAGCACCCAGCGCACGGCGTCGATGATGTTGGATTTGCCGCACCCGTTCGGCCCGACCACGCCAACTAACTGGCCCGGAACCTGGAAATGCGTGGGATCGACGAAGGATTTGAAGCCAGCGAGTTTGATCGAGGTCAGACGCACGGCGATTTCGCTGTTTGAAAAGGAGAAGTGATAGGTGGCTC
The DNA here is from genome assembly GCF_017105025.1 of Paraburkholderia sp. Ac-20336. NCBI lineage: Bacteria > Pseudomonadati > Pseudomonadota > Betaproteobacteria > Burkholderiales > Burkholderiaceae > Paraburkholderia > Paraburkholderia sp. Ac-20336. The sequence continues at coordinate 4,024 of NZ_JAAGPS010000172.1, forward strand.
GCGGCGCGGCACGGAGCGTTCGCCGCCGGGGCGGAACAGGCCGTGCATCCTCGCGATGCCTTCGCGATACGGGTGCCGGCTGCATGTGCTCGAGTACTCAGGTTCGAGCGCGCGCCGGCTAATGAGGGGGAATCATACCATCGCACGTGGACGATTCTTACCGCCTTCTACCGCCCCCGCGCTAGCCGGCACGGCCGTCGCAATCGTGATGGCCGTTGCGCTAGCCGGGCGCGCTCATGTCCGCGATGGCCGGATCGGGCGGCGCCGTCTTCGGGCGATGCACCCAGCTGGAAAGCACCGAGGCCAGCACGATGCAGGCGCCGCCGGCCCATTCGCGCGGGCCCGGCACCTCGCCCGCGAAGAGCCACGCCGAAAGCGCCGTCACGACCAGCTCGAACAGCATGATGATCGACGCGCGATTGGCCGGCACGCGCGCGAGCCCGTATTGCACGAGCATATTGTTCGAGGCGAGCAGCAGACCGAGCCCGAGCACCAGTAACGCCACGGTGCCAAGATGGGCGCCGGCGGGCGGCGCCGGCATCGGCTCGAACAGCGCGGCGCAGGCACCGAGCAGCGCTGCGCCGCCGAAGATCGTCGCGGTGCGCATTTCGGGCTTCATGTCCGGCCGCACGCGGCTCGTCTTCAGGATCAGCACGTTGCTCATCGCGAAGCCCATGCCGCCCGCGAGGCCCGCCCATTCGGCAGGATTGCCGGGCAGCAGAATGCCGAGCCGCGGCGACCACAGCATCGCCATCGCCCCGGCGAGCGACAGCGCGGCGAGCGCCGCGCCCGGCCACGTGAGCCGCTCATGCAGGATGAAGTGCGCGAACAGCGCGGTCCACGCGGGCGTCAGATAAAACAGCAGCAGCACGCGCATCACCTGGCCGTGGATCGCGCCCCAGACGAAGCCGAGATTCGTGATGCCCGCGGCAAGTGCGAGCGCGGGCAGCAGCCAGTGCCAGCGCACCGTTTTCAGCGCGCGGCGCCGCACGAGCAACACGAACAGGCAGCCGGCGCCGCTCGTGAGCGCGCTCGCGGCGCTGCCGGTCACGCCGAGCGCGGCCAGCATGCGCAGCGGATACCAGACCATGCCCCATACCGACGCGCCCAGCATGATCGCGAGGGTCGGCCAGCCGTTGCGAAGCCAGTTGCTCATACGGCGGGGCTCCGGGTGATTCGGCTGGCGGCGCGCCGGTTTCGTCCGGCGGCCTCGTGAATGGCTGCGTGCATTGCTGCGATTGCTGAGTACATGGCTGTTCCTGCGTGTTCTGTTGCGCGAACCGTAAGGGGTTCGCGACGTTCCTGTTGCGGCGCAAACCGTCCGCGCCCGTGAGCGCCCCGCTTTGCCCGCCGGCCGCCGCGCCGCCGCGCCGCCGACATGCCACGCTATAATCGGCGCTTCGCCGTCGCTGTCCATCGCGGCCTGCTCGCCGGGTGCATGAAACACGTTTTTTCATGCGCTGCCCGTCTTCCGGCGCGCGTGCCCGGCTTTCCATCCGTCCGCGTTCATCTTCGCCCAGGCCCGACCCGCTCGTGAATCCGCTACTCGACTCCCTTCAGACCTATCCGTTCGAAAAGCTGCGCGCGCTTTTCAAGGACGTCACGCCGCCGGCCGGCCTCGCGCACATCAGCTTCGGCATCGGCGAGCCGAAACATCCGACGCCCGCGCTGATCCGCGAGGCCGTCGTGAATTCGCTCGGCGGCCTCGCCGCCTATCCGGCCACGCTCGGCTCGGCGCCGCTGCGCGAGTCGATCGCGCAATGGGTCGCGCGGCGCTATCACCTGCCGCCGCTCGATCCGGCCACCGAAGTGCTGCCGGTGTCGGGCTCGCGCGAGGCGCTGTTCGCGCTCGCGCAGACGGTGCTGAATCCGCGCCGCGATGCCAGCGGAGAGCCTGCGATCGTACTCTGTCCGAACCCGTTCTATCAAATCTACGAAGGCGCGGCGCTGCTCGGCGGCGCGCAGCCGTACTTCGTCAACAGCGACCCGGCGCGCAACTTCGCCTGCGACTACTCGACGGTGCCCGCCGAGGTCTGGGCCCGCACGCAACTGCTCTACGTCTGCTCGCCCGGCAATCCGACCGGCGCCGTGCTCACGCTCGACGACTGGCGCGAGCTGTTCGCGCTGTCGGACCGCTACGGCTTCGTGATCGCCTCGGACGAGTGCTACTCGGAAATCTATTTCGACGAAGCAAAACCGCCGCTCGGCGGCCTCGAAGCGGCCCACCAGCTCGGCCGCGGCTTCGAGCGCCTCATCATGCTGTCGAGCCTGTCGAAGCGCTCGAACGTGCCGGGCATGCGCTCGGGCTTCGTCGCCGGCGACGCGCAGATTCTCAAGGCCTTCCTGCTGTATCGCACGTACCACGGCGCGGCGCTCTCGACCGTGTTCCAGAGCGCGAGCGTCGCCGCCTGGAACGACGAGACGCACGTGCGCGAGAACCGCGCGAAATACCTGCAGAAGTTCACCACGGTTACGCCGATGCTCGCCGAGGCGCTCGACGTGCGCCTGCCCGACGCCGCGTTCTACCTGTGGGCCAACGTCGAGCGCACCGGCCTCTCGGACACCGAGTTCGCCCGGCGCCTCTACGCCGACTATAATGTGACGGTCCTGCCGGGCTCGTTCCTTGCGCGCACCGCGCACGGCGTGAACCCCGGCCGCAATTTCGTGCGCCTCGCGCTCGTCGCCGATGTCGACGAATGCATCGAAGGCGCGCAGCGGATCGTCGAATTTTGCCGGTCGCTCGGCGGCCACTGAGTGCAGCCTGAGCCGCATCCCCTTCTTCAGACTTCAACCCTTCAGAAAATCACGCCTATGTCGCAACAACTTCAGCAGATCATCGACACCGCCTGGGACAACCGCGCCGAGCTGTCGCCGAAAGCCGCGCCCACTGAAGTGCGCGAAGCCGTCGCCCACGCGATCGAGCAACTCGATAAAGGCGCGCTGCGCGTCGCCGAAAAGAAGGACGGCGACTGGGTCGTCAACCAGTGGCTGAAGAAGGCCGTGCTGCTGTCGTTCCGCCTCGAAGACAACGCGCCGATGCCGGCCGGCGGCTACTCGCAGTTCTACGACAAGGTGCCCTCGAAGTTCGCGAACTACACCGCTGAAGACTTCGCGGCCGCCGGCTTTCGCGTGGTGCCGCCCGCGATCGCGCGCCGCGGCTCATTCATCGCGAAGAACGTCGTGCTGATGCCGTCGTACACCAACATCGGCGCCTACGTCGACGAAGGCACGATGGTCGACACGTGGGCCACCGTCGGCTCATGCGCGCAGATCGGCAAGAACGTGCACCTGTCGGGCGGCGTCGGCATCGGCGGCGTGCTCGAGCCGCTGCAGGCGAACCCGGTCATCATCGAAGACAACTGCTTTATCGGCGCGCGCTCGGAAGTCGTCGAAGGCGTGATCGTCGAGGAAAACTCGGTGATCTCGATGGGCGTGTACCTCGGCCAGTCGACCAAGATTTACGACCGCGAAACCGGCGAAGTCACGTACGGCCGCATTCCGGCGGGCTCGGTCGTGGTGGCGGGCAACCTGCCGTCGAAGGACGGCACGCACAGCCTGTACTGCGCGGTCATCGTCAAGAAGGTCGATGCCAGGACGCGCGCCAAGGTCGGCCTGAACGAGTTGCTGCGAGGCGACTGATGGCGCGCGGCAACAAAACCGTCGTCTACGGCATTCCGAACTGCGACACCGTGAAGAAAGCGCGCGTGTGGCTCGAAGAGCACGGCGTCGAGTTCGAGTTTCACGACTTCAAGAAGGCCGGCGTCACCGAGCCGCTCGTGCAGGACTGGTTGAAGGACGTCAAGCTCGACGCGCTGCTGAACCGCCGCGGCACGACGTGGCGCGGCCTGTCCGACGACATGAAGGCGGCTGCGGAAACGCAGCCGGGCGCCATTGCCTTGATGATCCACAAGCCGTCGGTCATCAAGCGGCCCGTGCTCGTCGTCAACGGGCGCGTGAAATCGCTCGGCTTTTCGGCGGACGACTACGCGGCGCTGTTTGCCTGAATGTGCTGGCGCTTGCCTCGGCTACCCGAGGCTCACGCGCCATGTCCAGGCACAACCGGGCACCCGGTAGTCGAACGCGCGGCCGCGCGCCGCGTCGTTCCAAGGCTGTTGCCGGCTGCGGTGAAACACCGCCAGCCGGCATTTTTTCATTTCAAAGTGGTTTGCACTGAATCCATGTCCGGCACCCTCGCCCTTACCGAACAACTGATCGCCCGCGCTTCCGTCACGCCCGACGACCAGCATTGCCAGCGTCTTCTGATCGAGCGCCTCGCCGCGCTCGGCTTCGAGCACGAGACGATCGAATCCAACGGCGTCACCAACCTGTGGGCCGTCAAGCGCGGCGTCGACGGCAGCGGGGGCAAGCTGCTCGCGTTCGCCGGCCACACCGACGTCGTGCCGACCGGCCCGCTCGAACAATGGCACTCGGCGCCGTTCGAGCCGACCCAGCGCGACGGCAAGCTGTACGGCCGCGGCGCGGCGGACATGAAAGCGTCGATCGCGGGCTTCGTGGTCGCGAGCGAGGAATTCGTCGCGGCGCATCCTGCACACCGCGGCTCGATCGCCTTCCTCATCACGAGCGACGAGGAAGGCCCTGCCACCGACGGCACCGTCAAGGTGGTCGAAGCGCTGCAGGAACGCGGCGAGCGCATGGACTACTGCATCGTCGGCGAGCCGACGTCGAGCGTGCGTTTCGGCGACACGGTCAAGAATGGCCGGCGCGGCTCGATGTCGGGCAAGCTCGTCGTCAAGGGCGTGCAAGGTCATATCGCCTATCCGCATCTGGCGAAGAACCCCGTGCACCTGCTCGCGCCCGCGCTTGCCGAACTCGTCGCCGAGCACTGGGACGAGGGCAACGAATACTTCCCGCCGACCACCTGGCAGGTCTCGAACGTCCACAGCGGCGCCGGTGCGACCAACGTGATTCCCGGCCATGCGGACGTGATGTTCAACTTCCGCTTCTCGACCGCGAGCACGGTGGAAGGCCTGCAACAACGCGTGCATGCGATTCTCGACAAACACGATCTCGACTATGAACTGCAATGGACCGTGAGCGGCCTGCCGTTCCTCACGCCGCGCGGCGATCTGTCGAACGCGCTCGCGCAGGCGATCAAGGACGAAACCGGCGTGGACACCGAGCTCTCGACCACCGGCGGCACCTCGGACGGCCGCTTCATCGCACGCATCTGCAAGCAGGTGATCGAGTTCGGGCCGCTCAACGCGAGCATCCACAAGATCGACGAACATATCGAACTCGCCCATATCGAGCCGCTGAAGAACGTGTATCGCCGCGTGCTCGAACAACTGATCGCGTAACGAGGGACCTACGATGACGCTGCCGTTTTCCACCGTTCGCGACCTGCTGCGTTACGCGGTATCGCGCTTTAACGAGGCCAAACTGTCGTTCGGCCACGGCTCGGCCAATGCCTACGACGAAGCCGCTTATCTGGTGCTGCACACGCTGCATCTGCCGCTCGATCTGCTCGATCCGTTCCTCGATGCACGTCTGACCACGGCCGAAATCGACGCGCTGCTCAAGGTGATCGAGCGGCGCGCCGCCGAACGCGTGCCGGCCGCCTACATCACGCAGGAAGCGTGGATGCACGGCTATCGCTTCCACGTCGACGAGCGCGTGATCGTGCCGCGCTCGTTCATCGGCGAGCTGCTGCAGGACGGCCTGCAACCGTACGTGGAAGACCCCGAGCAGGTCGGCGCGGTGCTCGAACTGTGCACCGGCTCCGGCTGCCTCGCGATTCTCGCCGCGCACGCGTTTCCGAACGCCGACGTCGATGCGGTCGACCTGTCCGCGCCCGCGCTCGAAGTCGCGAGGCGCAATGTGGCGGACTACCACCTCGACGAGCGCATCGCGCTGTTCGAAGGCGATCTGTACGCGCCGCTCGCCGAGCGCCGCTACGATGTGATCATCAGCAACCCGCCGTACGTGAACGCCACCTCGATGCAAGCGCTGCCCGCCGAGTACAGGCACGAGCCAGAAATGGCGCTCGCGGGCGGCGCGGACGGCATGGACATCGTGCGCCGGATCATCGCCGAGGCACGCCACTGGCTGACCGACGACGGCGTGCTCGTGGTCGAGATCGGCAATGAGCGCGAGCACGTCGAGGCGGCATTCGGCGGGCTCGATCTCGTATGGCTGCCGACCAGCGCCGGCGACGACAACGTGTTCCTGATCCAGGCCTGCGACTTGCCGGTCTGAGCCTGACATGATGTCGGCCTGGCATCGCTCGGAGCCTCGCCCCGAGCCTGGTTTCAAGCCGAGTTTGGAGCCTGGTTTCATGCGGGGTTTTCAGGCAAGCTGGCAACGGTTTGCCGCCACGGTGCGCCGCATGGCGCGGCACGCCGGCCTGAAAGCGTTGCCCGGCCTATTCGCGGCATATCACGGAGCGGGCTCGCTACCCACTCCCGCGCCCTGAAACGCAGCGCTTCGCCCACTATTCGCGAGCTTATGCAATTCGACCTGCTTCACGTCGGCCCGCTGGTTGCCCTTGCCCATATTCTCGGCATCATCGCGGCCTGCCATGCGATTCTCCACACGCGCACCTCGCAAGGCGCGATTGCGTGGGCCGTGTCGCTGGTCGCGATGCCGTATCTGACGCTCATCCCCTACCTGTTTCTCGGCCGCAGCAAGTTCGCCGGCTACGCGGACGCGCGCCGCGTCGAGAACGAACTGCTGCGCACGCGCGCGCATCCGCGGATATGGGACTCGCAGTCGTCGTCGGCGGGCGTGCCGACGCAGCAACTCGGCGCGCGGCTCGTGCAGTCGCTCACGCGTCTGGGCGGCATGCCGTTTCTGCCGGGCAACAGCGTACGCACGCTCGTCAACGGCACGGCGACCTTCGAGGCGATCTTCACGGCGATCGAAAACGCGCGCCGCTACGTGATCGTGCAATTCTTCATCGTGCGCGACGACGCGCTCGGCGACATGCTCAAGGACGCGCTGATCGCGAAGGCGCAACAAGGCGTGCGCGTCTATTTCCTGTACGACAGCATCGGCAGCTTCGATCTGCCGCATCGCTACATCGCGGCGCTGCGCGCGGCCGGCGTCGAGGTGCATCCGTTCGCGACGAATCGCCGCTTCGTCAACCGGCTGCAACTGAACTTCCGCAATCACCGCAAGATCGTGTCGGTGGACGGCGAGCGAGCGTTTGTCGGCGGTCATAACGTCGGCGTCGAATACCTCGGCGCGAAACCGCCGCTCTCGCCGTGGCGCGATACGCACATCGAGGTGCGCGGCCCGGCGGTCGCGAGCATCCAGTTCGTCTTTATCGAGGACTGGTATTGGGCCACGCAGCAACTGCCCGATTTCGACGTGCCGGCCGGCGTGCCCGCCGCCGTATCAAGCGACGCCCCGAACCAGCCGGCCCCTGACACCGACTCCGCCGCGAGCGGCATGCACTGCCTCGTGATGCCGAGCGGCCCCGCCGACAAGCAGGAAACCTGTTCGCTCTTTTTCGTCGAGGCGATCAACGCGGCGCGCGAGCGGATCTGGATCACGACGCCCTATCTCGTGCCCGACGAAGCGGTGTTCTCCGCACTGCGGCTCGCGGTACTGCGCGGCGTCGACGTGCGCATCCTGATTCCGAGCCGGCGCGATCATCTCGTCGTGTTCGCAGCCTCGAAACTCTACGCGTACGACTCGCTGCGCGCGGGCATCCGCATCTTCCGCTATCAGCCCGGCTTCCTGCATCAGAAGGTCGTGCTGATCGACAGCGCGGCCGCCGCGATCGGCAGCGCCAATCTCGACAACCGCTCGTTTCGCCTCAACTTCGAGATCATGGTGCTGACCGTGGACCGCGGCTTCGCGCTCGAAGTCGAAACGATGCTGCTCGACGACTTCGCCGAGTCGCGCGAAATCGATCGCAGCGAGTACCGTCAGGCCGGCCCGCTGCGGCGCATGCTGATGCACGTGGCGCGACTCTTTTCGCCGATCCTGTAGCCCTCTCGTGCCCAGCGACGCTCAAGCCGCGCGAATCGAGCAGCGAATCAAGTAGCCAATCGAGCCGCGAATCAAACCGCAAATCAAACCCTCAGCGCGCGGCGGCACGCTCACAGCAGCGCTTCGATATCCTCGGTCATCGTCTCGGGCTTGGTCAGCGGCGCATAGCGCTTCACGACGTTGCCGTCGCGGCCGATCAGAAACTTCGTGAAATTCCACTTGATCGCCTCGAGGCCAAGCAGCCCGGGCGCTTCGCCGGTCAGATAGCGGAACAGCGGATGCGCGTTGGCGCCGTTCACCTCGATCTTGTCGAACATCGGGAACGTCACGCTGTAGTTCTTCTCGCAGAAGCTGCCGATCTGCGCGGCATCGCCCGGCTCCTGCTTGCCGAACTGGTTGCAGGGGAAGCCGAGCACCGCGAGCCCGCGTGCCGCGTAGGTGTCGTAGAGCTTCTGCAGGCCCGCGTATTGCGGCGTGAAGCCGCACTCGCTCGCGGTGTTGACGATCAGCAGAACCTTACCCTCATACGTCGCGAGACTCGCTTCCTCACCGCCGAGCGTGCGCGCCGAAAACGAATAGATCGATGTCATGTGCTCTCCCGTGAAAGCCGTCAGTCTATGCCAAAAGACACGCGAATACAGTCGGCCGGATGGCCGATGCCGGCTGCGCCGCGCATGACACGAGACGAACCGCGCGAGGCGGCGCGGCAATACGCGGCAACGCACAGCGATACGCGGCCGCCGCCCGGCGGCACACCGCGGCACGAGGCGAGCCCCATTGGCAAGCCCCGCCGCCGCGAATCGTCGCGGCCATGCGCCCGGTGCCACGCGGGGCAGTCTAAAATAGCGGTTTTCTTCAGCCGGCCACGTCGTGATCCGCTTCAATCAGTTCAGCCTCGCGCGCGGCACCAAGCCGCTTTTCGACAACACCACGTTC
>NZ_JAAGPS010000173.1:0-234 GCF_017105025.1 Paraburkholderia sp. Ac-20336
TAAAAAAAAAAAACCCCCCCCCCCCCCCACCCTCGGCGACTCCCGCACTCTCATCGTCTTGCATCCACCTACCGTTCTGGTGGCCTGTCTGTGCGACCTGCAGTAGCTCACACACCCGTCTCATATGTTTCTACAACATCTTCCTTCACTCATACATCGACTACTCTGTGTCTCTCACAGCCCACGTCTCGCGCCACGCTGCTGACGCACACTCTTTAATGCATGATACTCTAA
>NZ_JAAGPS010000174.1:0-237 GCF_017105025.1 Paraburkholderia sp. Ac-20336
AACACTAGAGTATCTATATCTCATATGACTATATAATTTACATGTCACAATAGTCTTACTTCGCATCAGAGAGTATGATACGACCGTCCTTAAGAATGTATAACTATACAGCTGTACTTATTGATCTACGAGTAAATCGCAGTTTTTCGTATCATATGTTGAGGATTTTGATGCACTGGTATCACATTCATTTCATACGTGCTTTTCCAATTTACATGCTTTTTTTTTTTTTTTTTT
>NZ_JAAGPS010000175.1:0-12730 GCF_017105025.1 Paraburkholderia sp. Ac-20336
TCCCGGGCGAGGCCGGGCCGTGAGCGTCGACAGCGTATCGAGGGCAGCCGGCATCGACGACGGCCGGGAGCGGGTCGCGGCCGCTGCTCGGGATGCATTCGTTTGGGACGGCTTCTCGCCGCCGGTCGCCGAACTGCCGGGGTAGGGAGTGCTGTGCCGCCGCGGCGAGCCGATGCCGTTGTCCATGGTGTCTCCGTATTTGATTGATGGCCTTGTCCGATACAAGGCATATGGCACAACGTTATGCAGTCCTTTTCGACGACCGGATAACCCGCGCGAAGTATCGGCCGACAACGCGAACTTGCCGGCATCGCCGTGGCCGGCCGTCCACCCGGCAACCCGCGCCGCCATCTTCGCCCCGCGATCGATTCGTTCGCATCGGAAGCACGATGGCGCGGCGGATGCCGGAAACTCGGCGTCAAGGGGATGTCCCTGCGGTACGAGCGTGAATCCGGCCGCAATGCACTCGACGGCCGCGCGTCGTCGACGCGCACTTTTTGATTACAGCACTCCAAGCAAACGAGGAAATCGTGACTGACACAGGATGCAGGGACGACGTAGCCAGCGGCCTCACGAAAGTATTGTGGACGGCGTCGCAACTCGACAATGAATCGGACTTCGAGGATCTGCTCGATGCCATTCGCGTGTTGCGGCCGAAGTGGTCGGGCGTCGGCACGGTGGCCGCGTGGCGCTACGTGCGGCGGCAGAAATGGATGGACGCGCGCCGCGTGCTGGAAGACGAGGACGAGCAGATCAAGCGCTCCGGGCTGCACGCGGCGCTGATGGCGCTCTGCCTGTTCGGCCTCGAAGACCCGCTGTGGCACAGCTACGCGCGCATGGCCGCGGAGCAGCGCGAGAGCCCGGACGCGGCGCGCATCGGCTTCCGGCTGCTCGAACGCGCGGCGAAATCCGACCTGCGCGCCGCACCCGAACCGACACCCGAGCCTGCCGTCAGTCAGACGGCTTCAGCAGGACAGGATACCGCCGGGTTCTCGGCCGGGATGTCGTGGGTTCGTGCGTAAACCCGCGTCGTCGCGTGCCGCGAGTCAGTTCGCATTTCCAGCGCGATGTTCGCACCGGAGAGCGAGAAACCGAAATCGCGCTCATAGACTGGATTCGCTGGGAAGTAATCGTAAAACCTTCTTGACCTCACCTCACAGGCAGAAAACATCATGATTTCGAACACCACGTTTCAGAATTACCCGACCGATCCGACTCTCTATCTGAACGCCCTGAAGCAGCAGGCGGCGAACGGCGGTGGCGACCAGCAAACGTTGATTCAGGACCTGATCCAGGAACTGAGCCAGATGCTGCAGCAGATGCAGAACGCCGGTTCCGGCGCGGCGCCGTCGATGCCGGCCATGCCGTCGGCCATGACGCCGAACGGTGCGGCGCCGACGACCGGCGGTGCGATGCCGGCGCAAACGGGCGGCGCGATGCCGTCGACGATGGGTGGCGCCCAGCCGGCCACGGGTGGGATGACGGCGCAGAACGCATCGGGCGTGCTCGCGTCGTACATGGACCAGAACAACATCGGCGCGACCGATCCGGACGCGATGTACCAGCTCGCGACGAACGCGAACGGCAGCACGCCGCCGATGGTCCAGCAGGCGGCGCAGTACATGATGGCGAACCCGAGCGTCTACCAGCAGATCGAAACGCACGACGTGGCGGGCACCGACGGCAAGTCGGCCGCCAGCAACTTCCGGTGGGCGGCCCAGGGCGGCCTCGGCCAGGCCGGTAACGTGCCGGCCGGCGGCACGGGCGCGGCGGCTCCCGCGTATGCGATGCCGCCGCAGACGGGCGGCGTCCCGATGGCTTCGGGCGGGATGGGGTATCCGGTGTCGCCGCAGGCAGGTGGTGTCCCGATGGCCTCGGGCGGTATGGGGTACCCGGTGCAGCCGCAGATGGGCGGAATGATGGCACAGCCGCCTGCGTATTCGATGCCGCCGCAAGCGGGCACCTCGGGCGACCTCACCGCCGACGGCAAGCCGCTGCAGCAGGCGGGCGAAAGCCAGGCGCTGTCGGCGTTCAGCCAGCAGGACCCGGCCGGCTTCCAGGCGTTCGAGAGCGCGCTGTCCCACGGCGACGGCAACACCGCGACGCACGTACTCGCGAACTCGATCAGCTCGGGCAAGATCAGCACGGGAACGGGCGCGGCGCTCGGCTCGCGGCTGCAGCAGACCGCGAACCAGCACGGCGGTGGCAAGATCAACAGCGACGCACGCAACGCGCTGAAGAACGCGCTCGGCGGCGACGATGTGTTGACCCCGGGTAAGACGCGCGGCACGATCGCGTTCGAGCACCTGACCGGCATCAACACCAGCAGCATCCTCGGTGTGAGCACGCAGTAAGCGACGCCGACCGGCGGCCGGCGACCGGTCGCCCAACCCGGATCACGAGATACGGCCGCATCGCCCGAACGGGCGGTGCGGCCGTATTGCTTTTCCGCTTCGGCGCCGTGTGCCGGTATCTGGCATTCGCGGCATTTGCGGCACTCTCGGCATCCGGCACGATCGGGCAGGGCATCGCATGACGCGGCACCGCCGCGCCGCGCGCAAAGACGGAAGCGGCAACGGGAACGGCATCATGGAAATGAAAACGGAAACGCTCGGGGCCGTCACCGGCATCCCGAGCGTTTTTGCGTTCATGCGCCGCGGCCAATGGCCAGCGGCAAAGAAGCGGACCTAGCCGCGCATCTGAAGCCGCGCCGCCGCGCTGAACGGGCTCCATTCGAGCAATGCGACGAAGCCGTCGGCCGCGGCGACCACGATCCAGCGATGGTACTGATGGACGATCTGTCCCGGCGGGTAGTCGTGCGCCGCTTGCCACGCCATCGCGCGCCGTACGTGGACCTTCGTGCCGAACAGCGGCGCGAGGCATTCGACCTGGCCGAGCGCGCGCACGATACGCATCGCATCCGCGACGGGCCGTGTGAAGTCGAGCGTGCGCTCGCTTTCCTCGAGCTTCGGCCAGTAGCTGCTGTGCTGCTGCGGCCGGCTGTCGTGCCAGAGCCGCTCGAAGTCGCGCGCGACCCGCGACGCGAGGCGGCCGGCCGCCATCTGCAGCTTCAGCTGCAGCGCCTCGTGCCATTCGTCGGCATCGAGCGGGAAGGTCTCGGCCGCGAGCACGTTGCCGGCGTCGAACTCGGCGTCGAGGCGATGGCAGCTGATGCCCCATGCGCGCCGGTCGTCGAGGATCGCGCGCATCACCGGGTACGGCCCGCGGCCTTCGGGCAGCGGCGACGGATGGAAGTTCATTGCGTAGCGCAGGTGCCCGCGCCAGTCGGGGATGCGCCAGTCGTAGCCGGAGACGACGAGCGCATCGCAACCTTGCGATGCAAGCCAGCGCAGATCGTCGTCGTCGATTCGCGACAGCCGCGCGGGAATGCGCAGTTTGGCCGCGCGCTCGACCATCTCGCTGTTGAATTCGGTCTGGTTGTCGACGGGAATCGTGTAGAGCGCGACCGGCTCCCAGCCGGCCGCGACGAAGGTATCGAAGACGACGCGCCAGCGGTCGAAGCCGGCAAATGCGAATCGCATGGTGGATGCTCCTCGAAGGCAGCGATGGACGAATACGGCATGACCTCTCAGCGTAGCCGTCCGGCGCGTCGCGCCGCGTCCGTCATCCGAACTGTTGTCGTCGGCCGCGAATCTGGCGGCGACGCCCGTGCGATTGCTTCGCGCCATGGCATCGATATTCGTAAGTTCCGGCGATCGATGCGGATTGGGTCTGCAGACTGGGTTGTCGTCAACATCGAATTCAAGGTATCCATGCGAATCCAATCCGGCTCCCCTGCATACGCTCGGCATCAGGACACGCAGCCCTCGACGCCGACCGGAACAGACCACCGCGCGGCGCATAGAGAGGGAGGAGCAACTATGCCCGTATCAAGCAGATGTTCGATACCCAGATGAGGAAACGCCATGTGATCCGGGCCGACGAGCGAAACATGACCGATGACGAAAAGGTCGTCGCGAAACTGATTGAGCCTGGATATTCCCGCTATCAGGACGCGATGCGAGCCCCGAAGGATGGGATCGAGACCAAAAAAACGCTGATCGAATGTGCGCAGATCGTCGAGAGTCTTGCGCGAGCCCACGCTGAGTCTGAGACGAGTCGCGAGCGCTATGCCACGGTCTTTCCTGGCGGTGCAAAGCATCCGGATCAACTGGTCAAGGGGCGCGAATACACGGAGCCGGGCGTTGTCTTCGTCGGTGGCGAGCGTCGTGGCGATGACGGTTATCGAATGGAAATCACGCTGAAGAAGGGCATTCCCGTCGATGCGCGAGACCTGTATGGTCACAGGGGCGATAACGACAAAAAACTGCAGTGGCTGACGCTCCCCGGTGCGAAGTTCCGTTTTGACGGTGTGAGCGGAAGCGGAGCGGAGAAAAACAGGACTTACCGGTTCACGCAGATAAATCGTTGAACGAGCGTGGGGCGGTTGAGGAATGCGGCAACCGCCCCGGCCATCCGGCTCATATTATTCGGAGCACGAAAAAATCCCGCCTCGACGAATCGGGCGGGGTGAATCCGGGCTGGACAACCCGGAGTACGTGACCGGCTTTAGAGCCCCTGGCTCAGGAACTCCTCGGCGTACTTGTTGCGGTTCGACATTTCCGGGTCGGTTGCCTGTTCGTAGTCCTTGTCCCAGACGAGCGCCGCCTGTTCGGCCGTGGACGTGCCCTTGATGTCCGTGATCGTCTTGCTGTAGTCGGTCTTCAGTTCCTGGTCCATGAAGCCGAGGTTGGCTTGCAGGCTGCCCGGATCGAGACCGTGCTGCTGCGCGTAGTCGATTTCGCCCTGCTTGCGCGGACCGCCCCACTGGGCGAGACCCCAGCCGTTGTTGTTGTCGTCCGCGAAGTTGCTCGACGGGGCGCCCGTCGCGCCGCCCTGGTTGACGTTGCCTTGCAGGCCGCTTTCCTGTTGCAGATTGCCGAGCACGCCGGCGGCCTGCGTTGCCGTCAGGCCGAAGGTCTGTTCGAGGTTTTGCGTGATCGCCTGTGCGGCGCTGCCGCCCGACACGTTCGGCACGCTGCCGCCGCTGCTACTGCCGCCACCACCGCCACCGCTCGAAGGTGCTCCGACCGCCGGCGTGGCGCCGCTGCCCGATGGGCCACCGCCGCCACCGCCACTGCCGCCGCCACCCGTCGGCGGTGGCGCGAAGGACTGCGGCTGGGGCATCGACGCAGGCGGCGTCGATCCGATGCCGCTCGGGCCGCTGCCCGAGTCGTCCGAACCGCCGTTCATCTGCATGAGGATCTGCTGCAGTTCCTGGATCAGTGCTTCGAGGAACTGTTCGAGCTGACTGTTATCCGTGCCGCCGACCCCGCCGAGGTCGGTCATGAAGGGGGACACGCTCCCCTGAATTGCCGTCGTGGACATGCTCATCTCCGTATCGCAATGTGCCGGTTGCGTGACCGAACCTCATCGGCCTCCGGTATCGACGACTGTAGGGCCGATCGGCTGACCGGACCTGGGCGACACGAAGTTGGCTGCGAATAGGCGAAGCAGGCGATTGCGGCGCGCGAGGAAACCGGCGGATGCGAAGCGCGGTGCATACCGGCTTCGCAATTTTGTTCGCGACGTCGCGTCGGGAGAGTGGCGTTCGCGACGAAACGCCTACTCTTCAGAGGCATTTCCCGATGCGCTCCGCGTAGGTGGGGTGCGGAAGCCGTATAGCCTGGTCATCGCTTCCTGATCGACGGTGACGGATCTCGTAATTTCACAGAAGGAGCCGAATCATGGTAGCTACAGTTAAAGGCGCTGGCGATTCATTTAGCCATCTCCCTACCACCCGGGAAGTTCCGGGACAAAAACGCACACCGCCTCCAGTGCCGCCCCGGCGGGGAAGCAATGCGCAGATGGATGGGCTCAGCGGTCTCGGCCCGCGTCCGCGGCAGGGGGGGATCGACGATGGTCAGGGTGGCATGGGTAGCGCACCGACGGGGCGTCGGCCGCTCAACAACCCGTTCCTCAATATGTCCAAAGAGCCGCAGGTCATGCACGACATGGGCCAGCGGGCACGCGATATGGGCACGGAAATGGCGAGCGACGCGTTTCATACGTTCGCCCAGCATGCGCCGCTGCCGTTCGCTCCGGCACTCGACTTCGCGGCGAACATGATCTCGCCTACGCCCTTCAGCACGGGCATAGCCGGCGGCCAGCTCAACCAGATGAAACAGCAGCAGCATGAAATGCTGAAGCAGCAGACGGAGATGGCCCGTATCAACAACGAAAATACGCTCAACGCGGCGCTGATCCAGCAGAGCCAGGCGCTGACGGGCGCGCTTGCATCGGTCGCGAATGCCGGCGTCAACAACATCAAGGACGCGGCGAAGGGGCAATAAGCGAAGGTGGTGCTCGGGCCGCATGGCCCGAATTCACCACCTTCGCCGTTGCCGAACACCCGATTCGCGAAATCATGGCCCGCAGGCAGCGCCTGCGGGTTTTCTGGTTTACGTCGCCGGATCGCGCCGTCGAATTCCCTGTACGTCGTGCATCGCGCCGCGCATCGTTGTATTTGCCAATCCGCTTTGCTACGCCGTCATCGATCGCCGCATCGATACCTATCGGCTTCCACAAAGACGAATGCTTCGCGATACGAAGCATTCGGTCCGATTCGCGTCGTACGGCCACGGCACGAACGCCGCGGCACGCGCCTCGCTCGGCCTCATTCGTCCAGCGCCGGCGGCACGTTCGACAGGCGCAAGACGAGCGATTTGATCGAGTGCGCGTAGCGATCGCGCTCGGCCGGTGTTTCCGAGTGATAGGCGCCGACCGCCGCCCAGGTGTTGCCGTACTTGACCATCATCTTGTGCAGCCGCCACGCGGCGACGTAGACGCTCGAACACGGGTTCATCAGGTCCTGCTGCGAGACGCCGTAGTGCGCGAGCGTCGGCAGATGGACGGAATTGATCTGCATCATTCCATAGTCGGTCGAGCCGTTCGTGTTGCGATGGATCGCCGTGGCCTTGCCGTGCGATTCCTGCCACGCGATTGCGCGCAGCACGAGCGGGCTGACGTGCTGGTACGACGCGGCGGACGCGAAGCAGTCGGGCGCGGCCCGCGCTTCGGGGCTCGAGGCGAGGACAGAAAGGAGCGCCAGTTGCAGCGCACGAGGTGGTTTGAACATGGTGGGATTCCGGATCGGGGATGACAGGAAAGAGGCGGGGCGCGGCGAGCAGGACGACGGAAATATCGCCATGGGAATGACACGGCGCGGGCATCGCGCCCAGCCCGCCGAAACGAAACGCCGACCGCTCATGCGCGTGTCGCGCTGGGCCGGTCGGCGTTGTCGTCGTCGCCGCACGCGGACGTGCGGACGGAAATCAGCGGCCCATCGTTTGCGACGGCGCTTCCTCGAACACGCGGCGGTAGCCGTTGATCAGCGTCGAGCGATGACGCACGCCCCACTTGTGCGCGACGTCGAGCACGCGCGTGACCGGCGTGTCGTCGTCGAGCAGGTCGTCGCGGATTCGCTCCATCCGCTGGCGGCGGATCAGTTCGCTCGGCGACAGTCCGAGATGGTTCTTGAACGCGGCCTGGATCGCGCGCTCGGTCACGCCGATGTGCGACGCGACTTCGCGGACCGACAGATCCTTCTGGTCGAGGTTGTCCATCAGGTAGCGGTACGCGCGGCGGTACTTCGCCGGCAGCCGCGCGCTGACGTCGTCGGAACGCGGTGCGGCGCGGTCGGCCTTCGCCGCGTCGGCCGGCGCGCCCGACATGGACTGGTTATCGGTGCGCACGTGCTGGATCGATGCGAGCGCGTAGCGGCCGTAGTAGTGCGAGAACTCCTGCGTGCGCATCTGCTGCTGCATCACCTTCGCGCGGCAGTACAGATAGTCGAGATACCAGCGCGCGTGCTGCGTGCCTTGCGATGCGGCCGCGCCCGAGGCGTCGAGCATCGATTCGGCGAGCGGCCGGACCTGGCCGGCGATCGCCGCGAGCGTGATTTCGAGGCACAGGCTGCGGTGGTAGTCGGCGAGCCCGGACTTGCGGCTCCAGTTCAGGTGCTCGTGCAACTCGTCGCCGCCGATCGCGCCGCCTTCGGCGAGCGAGAGCAGATGGCGCAGATGCGCGAGGCGTCCGGCGAGCAGCGGCAGCGCCGTGCCTTCCGGCGCGCTGCCGCGCACCGGCGCTTCGGCGATATCGAACTCGGTCAGCACCGAGCGCCAGTAGATGTGGTCGGCGAGCCGCTCGGCGCCATGCAGCTCGTGCTGCGCGAACAGATCGCGGCGGATCGCCTCGACCACGTAGATCCAGCGGCGATCGTCGTGCGCGGCGGCGAGTTCGGCGAGCTTCGCGAGACGGCCGCATGCGGAGCGCACGCAGCCCAGATGAAACGACACGAGCGTCGCACCGACGAGCGCGTCGAGACGCTGGCGCGGCGTCGCGGCCTTTTCCTCGCCGATGCGCTTGAAGCAGCTCAGCGCCACGTTGAACTGGTTGCGGAAGAACGCCAGCCAGCCGGTGTTGCGGCACGAGGCAATGCGCAGGCCGTCGCGATCGTGGCGAATCGCCTTCTGCGCGCGGCGATGGGTTTCCTCGGCTTCCTCGTGGCGGCCGAGCGCCAGTTCGAGATCGCCGTGGATCTGCAGGTTCGCATGCGAGGGTTGCGCGTGGCCGGCATCGGTGTCCACGAGTTGAGCGGCGGCGTGCGATGCCTCGATGAGATGGCCGTCGAGAATCTTCGAGACGACGTTCGAGGGCGTGTCGTCCGAGGCGAGGGCGGAGGATGCTGCGAAGTAGACCGTCGAGAACATGGCGGGCTCCTGACTCAATGATTGGAGAAGAGATGCGACGTGAAGCAGTGAGTGCATCTTTTCATCGCGAGCCGGTTTCGACGCGAGTTTGTGATGGTCTGTTACGTTCCGCCCCGCGGGCCGGAATTCGGCCGGCGCCGAATCGGACGGTTGTTTTTTTATTAGCCCTGGCTATTCGATATTCGCATGATTGATATACGATTTGTTAATGCCTTATTTTATGGCGATTTTCATAGTATTGGTAATACTATGATGCCGAAAACGGCAACGGTCTTTTCTCTCAGGAGATATAAAGAATGCCAATCATTGTGATATAAAAAAATAATCAATATGAATTCGGCAAGATATGCAAGACTGCTGACTCTAGCCGATCCCGTCGCCCAAGGAATTTTTGGATTTCCCTTTTTATTTCAATTTTATTTCATCGCGCAATTTTTTTCGGCTGGATTGCGAAAATCGGGGCAAGCGGAATTACAGGACACGTGCCGGTCATCGGCGCGATGCTCTTAGAGTGGAAATCACAGTGTCATCAATCAAAGCGGAATGCCATCGACACCCGCGCGATGCGGCGCGTCTGCGTGTCGCATCGAAGCGGTGGAATGGAGCACTCGGCGTGCGGATTGCAATATCGGCATGCGGCGTATTGCTCCTGTGCGGCATCGCCCATGCGTCCGGCTCGCAGGTAATCGTCGACGGCGGCGAACGGATGGGCGACGTCGTGCATCAGGGCGGCCATGACGTGTCGATGCTGCGCGCGCTCGAACAGATCGTGCCGCGTACTTATAGCGTGATGGTGCCGAACGCAGGCGAGTGGGCCGATAAGCCCGTCAGCTGGCGTGCCGGCTCGGTGGTGCGCGCGCTCGGCGACATCCTCTCGGTGGACCCGTCGCTGCAGGCGCGGGTGAACACCGATCTGCACGTCGTGACCGTCGCGCAGGACCCGCGCCACGCCGGCAAGCCGCACGGCGCGGCGGAGATGCATGCGGACGCCGCCGAATGGTCGCCGCAAAACGCGCCTGTTCATTTCGCGGCAAACGTTGCCGCATCGGCCAAGCCGCCGGTATCGGCACTGCCGGTCGCGCCGCTTGTGCCGGCACGGCCGATGACGCTGGTCCGTGCCGATGCGAATGCGAACGGCAAACCGGATGCCGATGCGGGCGTGCCGATTCCGCGCGTGCAGGAGTCCGTCGTCGCCGAGGCACCCGCTGCGGTGCCGTCGCGTCCAGCATCATCGATCGCGACGTATAATACAAATGATGCTAAACACATAGTAACGACAACACCTGTTGCGGCGACCTCCATCCCGATGGAACCCGCCGCAATGCCGCTCGTGCCCGTAGCCGTCTCATCCACACCAGCATCCGCACCGCTCGCCGCAACACCGTCGGACGAAGCCGCCGCCGCGCCGCCGGCCGGCCAGATGGAGTGGCAGATGCGTACCTCGGACGGCTCGGTCCGCAACGCGCTCGCGCGCTGGGCGAACGAGGCGGGCTGGCAGTTCATCTGGGACGTGCCGACCGATTTCGCCGTCGATGCGACGGCCACGATCCACGGCACGCTGCAAGAGGCGCTGAGTCAGGTTACCGATGCGCTGTCGTCGTCGCAGGTACCGATACAGGTGGTTCTCTATACGCGCAACCGGGTATTGCGTGTCGTCGCCAAGGGAGCGAATTCATGAGCAGGCTGTATTTCCATGTCGCAGCCGCTGTCGCGTGCGTGGCACTCGCAAGCGGATGCACGGGGCTCATGGGGCAGCTCGACCGCAGCACGCGGAGCGACCTCGGACAGGCCGACAAGCTGCTCGGCCAGACCGCGTCGGGCAACAACCGCGCGGTCGCGGGTGACGACGTGATCGTCAAGGACCAGCTGTGGCTGTCCGGCAAGACGATGAAGATCGCCGCTCAATCGACGCTGCCGAAGCTGTTCGACGAGCCCGCCAGCTTCGACGGCACGGTCGATTCGCTGCGCGCTTTCGCGGATCGCGTGTCGCGTCTCGCGCGGGTGCCGGCAAAGGTCGCGCACGGCGCCGACGATGCCGCCGCGCGCGCGTCGTCGGTGGGCGCCGCGGCCGGCAGCACGCTGCCGCCGGGCGTGCCGCCGCTACCGCCTGGCATGCTGCAAGGCTCGTCGCCGGCGCCCGCCGGCGCGCAGCAGGCGATGCTCGCCGCGTTGCCCGAGCCCATCCACATCGTCTATCCCACCGGCACGCTGCACGGGCTGCTCGACGCGGCATCGGCGCGCTTCGGCGTGTCGTGGAAGTATGAAGACGGCGCGATCGTGTTCTTCTACACGGCGACGCGAGTCTACCAGGTGGTATCGATTCCCGGCGACTCGAAGCTCGACACGAACGTCGTCAGCGGCGCGAGCAACACCGGCGGCGTCAATGGCGGTGTCGCCGGCGGCAGCGCGGGCGGTGGTGGAGTCGCGGGCGGTGGTGTCGGCGGGGCGGCTTCGACGTCGTCGCCGGAAGTGTCGTCCGACAATACCGCGAACATCAAGATGAACACGCAACTGTCGGTCTATACGAGCCTGCAGACCGCGATCAAGTCGATGCTGTCGCCGGCGGGTTCCGTCGTCACGTCGCCGGCGACGGGCTCGATCGCCGTCACCGACACGCCCGAGGTGCTCGATCGCGTCGGCGAGTTCATGGAGCAGCAGAACCGCGTGCTCGCGCGGCAGGTGCTGCTGAACGTGACGGTGCTGTCGGTCACGCTGTCGGCCAACGACAGCTACGGGATCGACTGGAACGCGGTGTACCAGACGCTCGGCACGAAGTTCAATATGGTGAGCGGATTCTCCAGTCTCGTGCAGACCAGTTCGCTGAGCGCAACGGTAATCAGCCCGTCGAGCCGCGCGAGCGCGACGAACGCGATGATCAGCGCGCTGTCGTCGCAGGGCACGGTGCATCGCAGGACCTCGGCGTCGATCACCACGCTGAACGACCAGCCGGTGCCCGTGCAAGTGGCCGAGCAGAAGGGCTACCTCGCGTCGGTGTCGTCGATCGCCACGCTGAACGTCGGCACCCAGGTGTCGCTGACGCCGGGCACGATCACGACCGGCTTCAATCTGACGGTGCTGCCGCACGTACTCGACGACGGTACGGTGATGATGCAGTTCTACTCGAACATTTCGTCGCTCGTGACGCTCGATTCGTTCACGAGCGGTGGCCAGACAATCCAGCTGCCGACCGTCGATACGCGCAACTTCCTGCAGCGGATCGCGGTGAAGTCGGGCCAGACGCTCGTCCTCAGCGGCTACGAGGATCTCAACGACCAGAACAACCGGCAGGGCATCGGCACGCCGTCGAACTACGCGCTCGGCGGCGGCTTCAACGCCGATCATTCGCGCCAGGTCATCGTGATCCTGCTGTCGCCCGTCACGACGAACGGCGCCTGACGCGCGCAGCCGGGGATCGTTCATGGCGACGCAAGTCATTCAGATCGGCCGTCAGCGCTTCGTCTGCGGGCTGTTCTGGCAATCGTTGTCCCGCCGGCACGCGCTGCGCGCCGAGGCGGTCGAGCTCGCGGGCCGCCTGAACTTCGACGCGATGGTGCTGCGGATCGACCGCAACTTCGCGGGCGCGGGGTTCGCGAGCACGCGGGAAGGCGCGCAGCTCGGGCTGCCGTCGCTCGGCGCGCTGGTGTCGAAGGTGATCGCGACCGAAGGCGCGTTCTACGACGGCCGCCAGCAGCCCGCGCCGAACTGGCTCGGCGCGTTCAAGCTGGCGGACGGGCGCTGGGTGTATTTCGCGGTGCGCGACGGCGCATTCCTGCCGAACGGCGACTGGGTCGGTTCGAGCGAGGAAGTGTTCGAGCGGCTGCATGGCGACTACGGCCTCGGCGGCTGGAACGTCGTGATCGGCGATCCGCAGATCGAGGTGCAGGGCTTCCACAACTTCTACGCCCGCAGCATCGAAGAACTGCTGCCGCGTCGCGGCGGCCGGCTGCTGTTGCCGCGCT
>NZ_JAAGPS010000176.1:0-233 GCF_017105025.1 Paraburkholderia sp. Ac-20336
ATGGTTTCGATATCTCACGTGCGATCGACGGGCAATAGTACAGCGTGACAGGCGCGCAGTACAGGGAGGGTGAACTCACATTGCGGAGAGAGAGGTTCGAGGCAGTGTAGCAGAGACTGGCAGGATCACTATGATGGTATTACATGTGTCCTGGCGTTAGACAGACAGGGGGGGTGGTACGTATGGTCGTAGCGAGATGGGTAGGGTAGGAGTGAGAGTACTTTTTTTTTTTT
>NZ_JAAGPS010000177.1:0-11428 GCF_017105025.1 Paraburkholderia sp. Ac-20336
TGCCACGGCCAGCGCGACGAACGCGACCGCGGTCGGTGCGTCCTCGTCGGCCTTCGGTGCCGACGCAACCGCGCTCGGTGCGTATTCCGTCGCGAACGGCGCCGGTGCGATCGCCCTCGGCTACGGGGCCAGCGCAACGGCCACCAATGCGGTGTCGCTCGGCTATAACGCGAGTGCGCTGGCCCCGAACTCCGTCGCGCTCGGCCAGGGGTCGGTTGCGGATCGCGCGGGCGCGGTGTCGGTCGGCTCCGCGGGCAACGAGCGCCAGATCACGAACGTGGCCGCCGGTACCGCCGACACCGACGCGGCCAACGTCGCCCAGTTGAAGGCGGTGAGCGACCAGAGCGCGGCGACGGCCGCGAAGCTCGACGGAGCAGTCATGTACGACACGAACGCCGACGGCAGCGCCAACCGCAACAGCGTCACGCTCGGCGGCGACCCGGCAAGCGGCACCGTGATTCACAACGTCGCCGACGGCGTGCTGGCGTCCGACGCGGTCAACCTCGGTCAGTTGAACTCGGCGCTCAGCGGTGCGATCAGCAACGCGGTGGCCGACTCGGCCAACCCGCTTTTCAGCGCGGACGGCGACCGCAATAGCGAAGCCGCGGTGGCGTCAGGCACGCACGCGGTCGCGGTCGGCGCCAACGCGCAGGCCACCGCGGCGAACGCAACCGCCATCGGCGCAAACGCCGTCGCCGGCGGCAACCAGGCCACCGCGCTTGGCGCGGCCGCGAACGCGAGCGCCGACAACTCGGTGGCGCTTGGCCAGGGCTCGGTTGCGGATCGGGCGAACACAGTGTCGGTCGGCGCGGCAGGTCAGGAGCGTACGATCACCAACGTCGCGGCCGGCGTGCAAGGCACCGACGCGGTCAACGTCAATCAACTGCAGCAAGGCATGGGCGGCGCAGTCAGCCAGGCCAACCATTACACCGACGACCAGATCCGCTCGGCACGCCGCGACGGATACGGCGGCACGGCAACCGCCCTCGCGATGGCCGGCTTGCCACAAGCGGTCTTGCCGGGACGCGGCATGGTTGCCGTGGCGGGCGGCACTTACGGCGGGCAGTCGGCGGTGGCGATCGGTGTGTCGCAGCTATCGAATACCGGCAAATGGGTCTACAAGGTCCAGGGCAGCGCGGACTCGCGTGGCCAACTCGGTGCCTCGATCGGTGCGGGGATGCACTGGTAGCAGGAATGGCTTAGGGCTTCGAGCGGGGTGCGTCGGGATAATCGACCGCCCCGGTTATCACAGCCGCGCAGACAGCGAGTGGTCATAGCGGCACCCAGGCACGCAATGACGGCACGGCCAGCGCGTGACATCGATCCCAAGCGTCACGCGCTGGCCGTTGCGCGCGGCGATTCACTCGCACAGCGTGAATCGCGCGCGACGCTCCCAGACAGCGCCCGGCATGCCGCCACATGCGCCACGCCCTGCCCTCACCGCTGCATCGACTCCCAGACCTTGTACAGGCGCTTGACCGAAACCGGCATCGGCGTGCGCAGCTCCTGTGCAAACAGCGAGATCCGCAACTCCTCGAGCAGCCAGCGGAATTCGGCGAGACGCGGGTCCAGCACACCGCCGCGCTGCGACACCGCGCGCTGGTAGTGCTGCAGCAGCGGCTGGAATTCGGCGAATTGCCGGGCGTCGCGTGTCTGGTCCGCGCGCAGCTTGTCGATGCGCAGCGCCATCCCCTTCAGGTAGCGCGGGAAATGCGCAAGCTGCGCATACGGCGTATCGACCACAAAACGCTTGCCAACCAGCGCATCGAGCTGGCTCTGCAAATCGGCATAGGCGGCCGCGAACGGCTTCGCTTGCAGCAGCTTCTTCGTCAAGCTCGCGTATTCGCCGAGAATCTGCCCGACGAGCCGCGAGATTTCCTGCGCGAGCAGCGTGAGGCGGCTGCGGCCTTCGTCGCGGCGCGTGTGGAAGCTCGCGTCGTCGTCAGGCAGCGGGTCTTGCAGGCAAGCGCGGTCGAGCGCGGTGTCGATCAGTTGATCGCGCAATTCCTCCTGCGTGCCGCGCGGCATGAACTGCATCGCCATCTCGCGCAGCCCCGGCAGGTTTTTCTCCAGGTACTTGATCGGCTCCTTCAGTTGCAGCGCGAACAGCCGGCGCAATCCCGCGCGATGAATCCGTGCTGCTTCTTCAGGCGAATCGAACACCTCGACGTCGCAATGCGTGCCGCGATCGACGAGCGCCGGATAGCCGAACAGCGTCTGACCGCCACGGCGAATTTCCAGCAGTTCGGGGAGCTTGCCGAAATTCCACGTCGTCAGTTTTTCATACAGCGCCGTGCCCGCCGCACTCTCCTGCGGCACGGTCTGCGGAACCGCGGCCGCCCCCTTGCCGCGTGGCGTGCCGCCCGCGTTCGAATCGACGGCTTGCGCGGGCGGTGCCACACCGCCGCCGCCGGCATCGGCCAACGCCGCGCCCGCCGCGCTCGACACGAGCTTCTGGAAATGCTGCTGCGCCTGGCCGCCGAGTTCGGCGCGCAGTTGCGAGAGATTGCGGCCCATCGCGAGCTGCCGCCCGTGCTCGTCGATGACCTTGAAGTTCATGAACAGATGCGCGGGCAGCGTCTCGAGTTTGAAGTCGGACTGCTTCATCGCGACCTGGGTCTGTTCGCGCACGTCGGCGATCAGCGCTTCGAGCAGACCGCCCGCGCCGAAACGCTGCGCGCCGTGCCGGTCGGCGAAACCGGCCGCGTATTCGGGCAGCGGCACGCAATGGCGCCGCAGCTTCTGCGGCAACGACTTCAGCAACAGTTGCGCTTTCTCCTTGAGCATGCCCGGCACGAGCCATTCGCAGCGGCGCGCGTCGACCTGATTCAGCGCAAAGAGCGGCACCGCGAGCGTCACGCCGTCGCGCGGCGTGCCCGGCTCGAAGTGATAGGTGAGCGCCATCTCGATGCCGGCCATCGTCAGCCGCTTCGGGAACAGGTCGGTCGTGACGCCGGCCGCTTCGTGCCGCATCAGATCGTCGCGCGACAGGTACAGCAGGCGCAGCTTGTCCTCCGGCTGGCCGCTCTGTTTGACCTCGTCGCGATACCAGCGCTCGAACGACGCGCCGGTGTAAATGCCGTCCGGCAGCGCCTGATCGTAGAACGCGAAAATCAGCTCGTCGTCGACCAGCACGTCCTGGCGGCGCGACTTGTGTTCGAGCTGTTCGATGTCGGCGAGCAGCTTGCGGTTGTGCGCGAAGAACGCGAGCTTCGTCTCGAACTCGCCTTCGACGAGCGCGCCGCGAATAAACAGCTCGCGCGCGCGCGCCGGGTCCTGCTTGCCGAAGCTCACGCGCCGCCGGTGATAGATCGGCAGCCCGTACAGCATCGCGCGCTCGAACGCGGACACCTGCGCCGCGCGCTTTTCCCAGTGCGGCTCGGAGAGCGATTTCCTGAGCAGGTGCGCGCCGACCTTCTCGACCCACTCGGGCTCGATCTTCGCGATACAGCGCGCGTACAGGCGGCTCGTCTCGACGAGCTCGGCGGCCATCACCCACTTGCCGGCCTTTTTCACGAGCGCCGAGCCGGGCCACAGGTAGAACTTGATGCTGCGCGCGCCGAGATAGTACGGCTCGTCGTCGGCCTTGAGACCGATATTGCCGAGCAGGCCGGTCAAGAGCGCGAGATGGATCTGCTCGAAGGTCGCTTCGGCGTCGTTCAGGCGCCAGCCGTGCTCGCGCACCACAGTCAGCAATTGCGAGTGAACGTCGCGCCATTCGCGCAAGCGCAACTGCGACAGAAAGTTCTTGCGGCACTCGTCCTGCAACTGCCGGTTCGACTTCTTGTGCGCGATCGCTTCCTCGAACCAGTTCCAGATTTTCAGCCATTGCAGAAACTCGGAACGCTCGTCGGCAAAGCGGCGATGCGCCTGGTCGGCCTGCTCCTGCGCCTCGATCGGCCGGTCGCGCGGGTCCTGCACGGACAACGCGCTCGCGATGATCAGCACTTCCTTCAGCGCCTGCTGGTCGCGCGCGGCCAGAATCATGCGGCCGACGCGCGGATCGAGCGGCAGGCGCGCGAGTTCGCGGCCGAGCGGCGTGAGGCGGTTGTCGTCGTCGACGGCGCCGAGTTCGTTGAGCAGCTGGTAGCCGTCGGAAATCGCGCGGCCCGGCGGCGGCTCGATAAACGGGAAGGTTTCGATCGCCGTCAGATGCAGCGACTTCATGCGCAGAATCACCGAGGCGAGCGACGAGCGCAGAATTTCCGGATCGGTGAAGCGCGTGCGGCCCTGGAAGTCGCTTTCCTCGTACAGGCGAATGCAGATGCCGTCGGCCACGCGGCCGCAACGCCCGGCGCGCTGGTTCGCGGCGGCCTGCGAAATCGACTCGACCTGCAACTGCTCGACCTTGTTGCGATACGAGTAGCGCTTCACGCGCGCGAGCCCGGTGTCGACCACGTAGCGGATGCCCGGCACCGTCAGCGAGGTTTCGGCGACGTTGGTCGCTAGCACGATGCGGCGCGCGTTCGAGGTGCGGAACACGCGCTCCTGCTCGGCCGCCGACAGCCGCGCGAACAGCGGCAGAATTTCCGTATGCGGCGGATGATGCTTGCGCAATGCCTCGGCCGCGTCGCGAATCTCGCGCTCGCCGGGCAGGAAGACGAGCACGTCGCCGGGGCCTTCGCGGCACAGTTCGCCGACGGCGTCGACGATCGCTTCCATCAGATCGCGGTCGGTCTCGCGCTGGGTTTTCGGCCGCTCGCGCCCGGACGGCCCGGACTGTCCAGACGATGACGCCGTACCCTGCGCCGCCTTCACCGCCGGGCTGTCCTCGACGATCGGCCGGTAGCGCACCTCGACCGGATAGAGACGCCCGCTCACCTCGATCACGGGCGCGGGTCGGTCCTCGCTGCCGAAATGGCGCGCGAAGCGGTCGGCGTCGATCGTCGCCGAGGTCACGATCAGCTTCAGGTCGGGGCGCTTCGCGAGAATTTCCTTCAGGTAGCCGAGCAGGAAATCGATGTTCAGGCTGCGCTCGTGCGCCTCGTCGATAATCAGCGTGTCGTACGCCTTGAGCAGCGGATCGGTCTGCGTTTCGGCGAGCAGGATACCGTCGGTCATCAGCTTGACCGACGCGCCCGGCGCGAGGTTGTCGTTGAAGCGCACCTTGTAGCCGACCACTTCGCCGAACGGCGTGCCGAGTTCTTCGGCGATGCGGCGGCCCGTCGCCGACGCGGCGATCCGGCGCGGCTGCGTATGGCCGATCAGACCCGTGCCGCCCGCGCCGAGGCCGCGGCCGAGCGCGAGGCAGATTTTCGGCAGCTGCGTGGTCTTGCCCGAGCCGGTTTCGCCCGAGACGATCACAACCTGATTCTGTGCAATGGCCCGCGCGATTTCGTCGCGACGGCCGGAGACCGGCAGCGCTTCGGGGAACGTGATCGGCGGAATCGGGTTCGGCTCGACGACGCGTGAAGGGCGCGGAGCGCGGGGTTCGCGTGGGTCGCTCGTGCGAGGTCCGCTTGAGCCGCTGGCTTCGCGCGGAGCGCGGGGTTCACGTGAGTCGCCCATGCGAGGTCCGCTTGAGCCACCGGTTTCGCGTGCTTCACGCGGAGCGCGAGGTTCGCGTGAGTCGCCCGTGCGAAGTCCGTTTGTACCGCTGGCTTCACGCGACCGATCCGGCTCGCGCAAATCGCCAGGGCGCTGTCCCTGCGTTCCACGTATTTCACGCGACTCACGTGCTTCATCGGCCCCACGAGGGTCGGTCGCACCGCCGGCTTCACGTGACCGCCCCGGCTCACGCATGTCGCCGCCCTGGCGTTGCCCGCGCGGTTCACGTGGCCCACGCTGCTCACGCGCCTCACCGGTCGCGCGATGTCCGCCCGTCCCACCTGTTCCGCGTGCTTCACCTTCCGCATGCGGCCGATGCGACTCCCGCCGCCCGTCGCCGCGCCCCTCATCGCGTCCGCCGCCGCTTTCGGCAGCGCCCACCGAAGACGACAATTTCTGCGCAGACATATCCGACGCGCGACGCGACTCACCGCTCGGCACCGGCGCATGGCCGTGCCGGGACTCACGCGCCCCGCCGCGCCGATCCCGCTCGGCGTCCGCAGCCGGAACAGCAGCGGCAGCCGGCGCAACCTTCCCCCGCTTCCCCTCATCGCCCTGTTTCACCTCGCCACCGCCCTCGTCGCGGCGCATTTCGCGCGCCGCCGACAAACTGCCTTTCAGCCCGGACAACTGCTCGGAAAGCGACGCAGACGATCGCTGCGCCTCGCCCCCTCGACGCAATTCGCGCGCCGCCTGCGATGCATCGGACTGCGTTTCCCGCGCAGGGGCGCGCGGCGCGTCGCCGGGGTTCGTCTGAGCGGCGGACGGCGCCGGATTCTCGTTCGCCGCAGCGGGGCTTTTGGGTACATTTGACATGGGGGCGCATTATAATCCCCGGCATGAATTCCCAAACCGACCTCGTCCCCGCGCCCGCGAACGGTCCGGCCCCCGCCGACTCGCCGGAAACCCTCGCCCAGCACGCGCAATTCGTCGACTGGATGCGTTCCGTCGCGCCTTATATCCACGCGTTCCGCAACAAGACGTTCGTTGTCGGTTTCGGCGGCGAAGTGGTGCATCAGGGACTCCTGAATGCGCTCGTGTCCGACATCGCGCTGTTGCAGGCAATGGGCATCCAGATCGTGCTCGTGCACGGTTCGCGTCCGCAGGTCGAGGAGCAGATGAGTCTGCACGGCGTCGAGTCCGAGTTTTCGCACGGCATGCGCATCACCGACGCGCATGCGCTCGAATCCGCGAAGGAAGCGGCCGGCGAAGTGCGCCTCGACATCGAGGCCGCGATCAGCCAAGGCTTGCCGAATACGCCGATGGCGCACGCGCACATCAGCGTGGTGTCGGGCAACTTCGTGACGGCGCGGCCGGTCGGCATTCTCGACGGCGTCGACTTCCAGCACACGGGCCTCGTGCGCAAGATCGACGCGGATTCGATCCGCCACTCGCTCGCGAGCCGCAAGCTCGTGCTGCTCTCGCCGCTCGGTTTCTCGCCAACGGGCGAGGCATTCAATCTGTCGATGGAAGACGTGGCCTCGGCCGCCGCGATCGCGCTGCGCGCCGACAAGATCGTCTTCCTGACCGAAACGCCGGGCCTCATGGGCGCCGGCGAGGAAAGCCCCGAACTGATCCACGAACTCTCGCTCGACGACGCCTACAAGCTGCACGAAAGCGGCGAAGTCACCGGCGACGCGGGTTTCTACCTCAAGCATTCGATCCGCGCCTGCCGCGGCGGCGTGCCGCGCGCGCACATCATCCCGTACGCGCTCGACGGCAGCCTGCTGCTCGAACTGTTCCTGCACGACGGCGTCGGCACGATGATCTCGTACGAGAACCTCGAAAGCCTGCGCGAAGCGACGCCGGACGACGTCGGCGGCATTCTCTCGCTGATCGAGCCGCTCGAAGCGGACGGCACGCTGGTGCGGCGCGGCCGTCACCAGATCGAGCGCGACATCGACCATTTCTCGGTAATCGAGCACGATGGCGTGCTGTTCGGCTGCGCGGCGCTGTATCCGTATTCGCAGGAGCGCATCGGCGAAATGGCGTGCCTGACGGTCGCCCCCGAGGCGCAAGGCACGGGCGACGGCGAGCGTCTGTTGAAGCGCATCGAGCAGCGCGCGCGGGCACGCGGCCTCACGCGCATTTTCGTGCTCACTACGCGCACCGAGCACTGGTTCCTCAAGCGCGGCTTCGTCAAGGCCACGGTCGACGACCTGCCCGAGGACCGGCGCCGGCTCTACAACTGGCAGCGCAAGTCGCTCGTGCTGATGAAGCAGCTTTGAGCGGCTTACAGGCCTACGGCCCACTAGCCCACTGACCGGTCCCGGCCGGTCCCGACAGGCGTCTGCCCGCCCCAACACGATTACAGGAGAATCACAGCATGACTCGTATGGTTCAATGCACGAAGCTCGGCAAGGAAGCCGAAGGCCTCGATTTCCCGCCTCTGCCGGGCGAACTCGGCAAGCGGATCTACGAAAGCATCTCGAAGGAAGCCTGGCAAGGCTGGTTGAAGCAGCAGACCATGCTGATCAACGAAAACCGTCTGAACATGGCCGATCCGCGCGCGCGCCAGTATCTGATGAAGCAGACCGAAAAGTTCTTCTTCGGCGAAGGCGCGGATACGGCTTCGGGTTACGTGCCGCCCTCGGCGTAAGTCTGCCGCTTCCGGACCGGTTTGGTTGGCGGCGCGAGGATCGGCGCGCGCCGTCACCTAACCGGCCCATGCCCACGCCGGTCCACAGAGCGGTATCGACACAGAAAATCCGCGCCGCGAGCGCGGATTTTTTTCGCCCTCTTTTCGTCCTCACCTCGTTGGCCTGTGGTCGGCCTGTCGCCGGCATGGCCCGCCAATGTTCTAAACAGTCCGTTTTTTACGACTGTTCCGACCCCGCCCAATCCCCCGCCCAGCAAGGGATGGCGCCATCCAACCGGCTCTCGCGGGGAGGCCCGGTTTGCACGATCCTCTGCGATCGTGCTATCATGTGCTTCGTTTCAACAGCAATTCACCTTCATTCGCGCTCTTTTCAAGTTGGTTCGCCACGCTTTTTCCGCGCGTGCGGCATCCTGAATCGAGCTGTTTTTAAACAAGAAGGCTCGTCGGTCGTTTCCCCGCGCAAGCGGCAAATTCAAGATCGGCCTTTTTCGTTTCAAGCCTTCAGTGGCGCATGGGTCAGCTTCCGGCCAACCCGGCGTCCGTCATGCATCTGCCCCCCTTCCACGGCCACGCAGGTGCAACAGTCAGCATAATCTAGACGAGTGTTTTTTCGCGACATAGTCGCGGGGCATGGGCGTTTGCTTTGGTTCGCCGCCTCTTCCGCCGCCGGGTAACCGGTGCCGCGGAGGCCACCGCCTTGCTCGCGAAATTGCACTTCCAGCAACCGTGGCGGAACGCATCCCGAGTTTCGTCGCAGTCAGTGGAGTTATCACCTTGACCGCTTCCAGCAACGGCTTCTGGCGACATCACAAAAAAGAACAACGCCTCTCCCTCGACGACATCACCGTCGTCGACCACTCACTCCTCAAACGGGCCGTCGGCGCGATGGCGCTCGGCAACGCGATGGAATGGTTCGATTTCGGCGTGTACAGCTACATCGCCGTCACGCTCGGCAAGGTGTTCTTTCCGTCGTCGAGCCCGTCCGCGCAGCTGATCGCCACGTTCGGCACGTTCGCCGCGGCGTTCCTCGTGCGCCCGGTCGGCGGCATGGTGTTCGGTCCGCTCGGCGACCGCATCGGCCGTCAGCGCGTGCTGGCGATGACGATGATCCTGATGGCGGCCGGCACGTTCGCGATCGGCCTGATTCCCGACTACGCGACGATCGGCATTCTGGCGCCGGTGCTGCTGCTCGTCGCGCGTCTCGTGCAGGGCTTCTCGACCGGCGGCGAATACGGCGGCGCGGCGACCTTCATCGCCGAATTCTCGACCGACAAGCGCCGCGGCTTCATGGGCAGCTTCCTCGAATTCGGCACGCTGATCGGCTACGTGCTCGGTGCGGGCACGGTCGCACTGCTGAGCGCGGCGCTGCCGAGCGATGCGCTGCTCTCGTGGGGCTGGCGCGTGCCGTTCCTGATCGCCGGCCCGCTCGGCCTGGTCGGCCTCTACATCCGCATGAAGCTCGAGGAAACGCCCGCGTTCAAGAAGCAGGCCGAGCAACGCGAAGCCGAAGACCGCGCGCTGCCGAAGCAGTCGTTCAGCCAGTTGCTCGCGCAGCAATGGAAGCCGCTGCTGCTGTGCGTCGGCCTCGTGCTGATCTTCAACGTGACCGACTACATGGCGCTGTCGTATCTGCCGAGCTATCTGTCGGCAACGCTGAACTTCAACGAAACGCACGGCCTGTTCCTCGTGCTGCTCGTGATGGTTCTGATGATGCCGATGACGCTTGCCGCCGGCCGTCTGTCCGACACGGTCGGCCGCAAGCCGGTCATGCTGTTCGGCTGCGTGGGCCTGTTCGCGCTGTCGGTGCCGGCGCTGCTGCTGATCCGCATGGGCACGGTGCTGCCGGTATTCGCCGGCCTGATGATGCTCGGCATGCTGCTGTCGTGCTTCACGGGTGTGATGCCGTCGGCGCTGCCGGCGCTGTTCCCGACGAAGATCCGCTACGGCGCGCTCGCGATCGGCTTCAACATTTCGGTATCGCTGTTCGGCGGCACCACGCCGCTCATGACCGCATGGCTCGTCGAGCGGACCGGCAATCTGATGATGCCCGCGTACTACCTGATGGGCGCATCGCTGATCGGCATCGTGTCGGTGCTCGCGCTGCGCGAAACCGCGCGCAAGCCGCTGCCCGGCTCAGGTCCGAGCGTCGCGACGCGCGCCGAAGCCCACGCGGTGCTGCGCGGCGAGCGCGAAGCCGAGGAGATGGACGAGCGGTATGCGGCGGCGGCGCGTGCCTGATGGTGTGACTCGGGAGTAAGCCACGCACGCTACCGCTACATGCCGATCGATTCATGAGCGGATGCGCGGTGCTGTTGAATACGGACCGCACGCACAAGCGAAGCTGTTCGCCGCCACGCAATTGATCTGCGATTACCCGCCGGCGTGAGTACATCACATGCGTGCACCACATGCAGCCGCGCGCCGACTCCATGGTCAAATCGCCGACCTCGGTAATCGAGTGCGTGGCCATCGCGCAGGCGCAACTGCCCGCGTTCAGCCCGGCGATGCGTGAGCGAGTGCTCCGCCCCCCCCAGAAAGCAGTTCCCGCCAGACGAAAGCGGGCCGGTGACCTTCACCGGCCCGCTTTTTTTACGTCAGCAGCGCATCGAACGTCGCGCTGACCTGCTCGCCGTCGATAAGCAGCATGCCCGCGCACACCGGCAGCCTGAAACGTCGTGGCCCCGCGCTGCCGGGATTGACGAACAGCACGCCGTCGCGCTCGCCGATCGACGGTTTGTGCGAATGGCCGCTCACGACCACGGCGATGCCTTCGTCGCGCGGCGCGCAACCGAGGTCGGCGATATCGTGCACGACGAGAATCGTCACCTGCTGCACGATCAGCCGCGCGTGCGTCGGCAACGAAGCGGCCCAGTCGCCGGTATCGTTGTTGCCGCGCACCGCCGTGACCGGCGCGATCCGTGCGAGCGCATCGAGCACGTCCGGGTTGCAGATGTCGCCCGCGTGCACGATCGTGTCGCAGCCTTCGAGGTAGCGCAAAGCTTCGGGACGCACGAGGTTGTGCGTGTCGGAGATGAGCCCGATGCGGCTCGCGCGGGGGAAAGAGCGCACGGAGCGCACCTCGTCCGCACGCGAGGCGCTGCCCGCCGTGCCGGCGCGCCGATCGCCCGCATGGCGGTCCTGCAAGCCGATCTGGCGAGGCCGAAGCTGCGCATTCACCGATGGCGGGACGCCGGAAGAAGTCAGGTAATCGTGCATCGCCCGGCGTGCCTCACTCCGCCCGTGGCCCGGCGGCCACTTCGCGCGCCGCGCGCTCGCTGCGCG
>NZ_JAAGPS010000178.1:0-11550 GCF_017105025.1 Paraburkholderia sp. Ac-20336
GCCATCCAGGGCCTCCCGCTTCCCCGTGCCCCGCTGGGCGGAACACGAAAGAGCGGAATTCTAGCGGGACCGGATACGACTTGCAAGTACGAATTCAGGGTTTTCCTTAGCGACCCTTGCCGAGGCCAACTGCTTCGTCGAAACAGCCGGCGTCCTCCTCAAAAATCAGTGCCCGCTCAGCCGCGCACTCATATAAACGACATCGCTCAACTCACGCCGCCACATGCCTACGCATTACCCGCTCGACCAGATTCAGATAGTGATCGAGATCGGGTGTCGCGCGATCTTTCACCTTTGCGCGATCGTCCCAACGACGCAGCCTCAACGCATCTTCCGCGTAGGGCTTTTGCAGAAATGCCTCGGCATCCTCCCTGCTGAAGATGCCGCCCTGCAACTCGAGACTGCGTACCGAATCAGCGGAAAGCTGGCCGAAGTAGGTAGCATCGATTGCGCAGAGGCAGCGCTTCGCGTCGACGTGCAGGCGAATCGGCTCCAGCACCGCGTCCGACAACACCGGCCGCAAAAAAGGCAGCGCGTAATACTGATGCAGATCGTCGATGCCGTGCTTCGTCGGCGTCTCCCCCTGCAGGTCCAGCAGATGTCCAAGATCATGCAAAAACGCCGCCGCGACCAGCTCCTCGCTCGCGCGCTCTTCCTCGGCAAGCGCGCCGCTCTGCAACGCGTGCTCGAGTTGCGTCACCGGCTCGCCACTATATGCGAGGCGGCCGTGTCGCTCGAACAGCGAACGGATATCGTCCAGATTCAATGCCATCCGTTACTCCCACGGTAATGAATACGTCTTCTGATTGGTAAAGCGCTTCGTTGCTTCCTGCACGCTTTCCTTGTGGCCAGGCCCCGCGTCCTTGATACCGCCGAGCAGCATCAGCTCGATCCGGCAACCCGGCACGCTCCATACGTTGACCGCCCGCGCAATTCGTTGACGATGAACCGCGTAATCGCGTCCTGCCGGTTCGCGCAATACGCACGACGACAAACCGAACGGCATCCCGTTGCTGATTCCGATCGCTTCGTCGAGCGTATCGAATGCGATGACCAGCGACGCCGGGCCAAATGGTTCCTCCCGCACGAGCCTCATCGACCAATAGACGTTGTCGCGCAGGGTCGACGCGTATACCGCGCCGCTACGTTCGTTGCTGATGTGCAAACGCGCGCCTTTCCATGCCCACACGCCCCGAGCAGCTACGCGGCAGCAGCGGTGGCATCGATCACCGTACCGATCCTAAATCGACGCCTCGAACGGATCGCCCTACGCCCAGGCACACGCTACCCCGACGACCGACGCCCGCAACTCCACCGCGCCGCGCTCACGACAACGACGCCACCCCATTCAGCGCGACATCGAAAACATCGAAGTTGCGCAGCCTCGCCGCACCGCGGCCGTCATCGGAAACCGGCCTCCCGATGCGCCGGTTGAACAGCAACGGCACCTCCTGCTCCGAGATCCCGCCATGCGAGCGCAACGGCACGGTCAGCCCGGACAGATCGTGCTCGTCGCGGCGCGTGCCGAGCACGACGTGCTTCGCGCCGATCACCACGAGGTCGCCGACACGATCCTCCGGCAATTCGAAGCGCGCGCATGCGGCGCGCCGGTCGAGCACGACGTCGATTCCCGGCAGACGGCCAATCCGCGCCATCACGGACTCAACCTCGACATCGCGCGGCAGATAAACCGTCGCGAACGAACCGAGCGCGCCATGATGCACGACGTACGGATCGGTAATCGGCAGAATCACGCGCGCCGTATTCGCGCCGAACCAGTCGTCGAGCAGGTCCTGCAGATAAATCACGTTCGGCTCGCCGGTTTGCGGATCGTGCTTGGCGTTCATGCCGTGATCGGCAGTGAGGCCGATCACCCAGCCGAGCGCGTCGAGCTGCGCGAGATAGCGGTCCATCATCGCGTAGAACGCGTTCGCGCCCTCGGTGCCGGGCGCGCATTTGTGCTGGATGTAATCGGTGGTCGACAGATACATGAGGTCGAGCCTGCGCGTCTGCGCGAGCCGCACACCGGCCGCGAACACGAATTCCGACAAGCCGGCGCTATACACGTCGGGCAACGGCAAGCCGACCAGATCGAGCACGTCCTCGATGCCGTTTTCCTCGCGCGTCACCTTGTCGGCCTTTTCGGCCGAAAAGCAGATGCCCTTCAGCTGCCAGCCGAGCAGGCCACGCAACTTGTCCTTCGCGGTGACGACCGCCACCGCGGCGCCTGCCTCGGCGGCCGCCGCGAGCAGCGTGGGCGCGCGCAGGTACGCGGGGTCGTTCATCATCACCGCCGCACCCGCGCCGCCGTCGGCGTCCGGGTTCCAGAAGTAATTGCCGCAGATGCCGTGCACGGACGGCGGCACGCCGGTCACGATCGAGAGGTTGTTCGGGTTCGTGAACGACGGAATCACGCAGTCGCCGCGAAAAGCCGCGCCGCCTTCGAGCATCGAGCCGATAAACGGCGCGACGCCGATGGCGGCCGCGGCTTCCAGATACGCGAACTCGCAGCCGTCGACGCAGACGACGACGGTCGGTTGCGAAGGCAGCCGATAGCGGCGCCCATTGACGTCGATCGTACGTTGTCCGGAATGTGTCA
Source organism: Paraburkholderia sp. Ac-20336 (assembly GCF_017105025.1). Taxonomy (NCBI): domain Bacteria; kingdom Pseudomonadati; phylum Pseudomonadota; class Betaproteobacteria; order Burkholderiales; family Burkholderiaceae; genus Paraburkholderia; species Paraburkholderia sp. Ac-20336. Next base: position 2,600 of record NZ_JAAGPS010000178.1, read on the forward strand.
TAACAGGGATTTCCATCGGCGGGAATTTCGTTGTGAGTCAATCGTTGCCGGAACCGGCATGGCCGCTGTGCCGCTACCGCTTCGCCGTCATTTTCCGCGCGCACCGGACTCGCACCCGGCCGCCATGCTCCCGGCCGCGCGAACCTCGCCCGCTCCACACGCCGCATGCGCACGCAACCGCCCGTCATGCACATGAGCATGCATCAACGCAGCCGCGCGCCCGGCGTCGCGCGATGCGAGCGCGTTCAGAATCGCGCGATGCTCGGCGAGCGAGCGCTCCATCGCGTCGGCTTCCACCGCGAGCGCCGCGCGGCGAAACAGGCTCAATTCGCTGACCAGCCGCCGATACGTCTCGTACAGCTTCGCGTTACCGGCCGCCGCGACGATCGCGTCGTGAAACGCGACGTTCGCGCGGCCATACGCGTCGCGATCGTGCGACGCAAGCGCGGCGCGCATCGCATCGAGCCAGTCGCGCAGCACCGCGAGCCTGCCCGCGTCGATGCAGGTCGCCAGCATCCGGCATGCGGCCTCTTCGAGCAGCGCGCGCACAGCGTAGATCTCGTCCGCCTCGGCGAGCGACACCGTGCGCACGAACACGCCGCGATTCTTCTCCGTGCGCACGAGGCCCGCCTGTTCGAGCGCGCGAAAGGCTTCGCGCACCGGTCCGCGCGACACCTGCAGCCGCGCCGCCCAGTCCGCCTCGTTGAGCTTGTCGCCCGGCGCCAGCGTGCCATCGACGATATGCCGCTCGATTTCGTCGCGCACCAGCGCCGTCAGCGAATGCCGGCGCACGACCTCGATGGGATCGACGGAAGCAGACTGCATATTTTCGGTCATTTTGACAAAATTTGCCGCCTCACCTGGGCGCTGCGCTACGCTAGTCGGCATACCGCACGGGCTCGCCTCCGTCAGATCACGACTACGGCCGCCGGCCAGTCCAATCAGCCTCCGAGCCGAACCGGCAATCAGCCGCCCCGCCGACGCGGCGCACGCGCCGCGATCAGCAGCAACGCGACCAGCGAAACCAGCAGCAGGATCAGCGACAACGCCGAAGCCGGCAGGTAGTAGCCGCGCTCGACCTGCCCGACCACGACGATCGGCACCGTCGCGAAACCCGGCGGATACACGGTCAGCGTCGCGCCGAGTTCGCCGAGCGACAGCGCGAAGCCGAGCGCGAGGCTCGCGCGGATCGCCGGCACCAGTTGCGGCAGCACGACGCGGCGCAGCACCATCGACGGCGGCGCACCGAGGCTCGCCGCCGCTTCGCGCAGCACCGTCAACTCCGGGCGCAGCGCCGCCGCGGCGCAGCGGTAGCAGAACGGCAGCACCAGCGCGAGCTGCACGAACACGACGATCGCCGCCGAACTCGACAGATCGATCGGCCGCTTGTGATACGCGATCAGCACCGCGAGGCCGAGCACCACGCTCGGCACGCCGTTGGGCATCATCGCGATCGTGTCGACGAGCGCGCCGAGCCCGCGCCGGTCGCGGCCCTCGAGCGCGAGCGCAAGCCACAAACCGAGAATCGTGCCGAGCACCGCGACGCCCATGCCGACTTCGAGACTCGTCGTCAGCGCGTCGAAGTCGCTCGAACCGAGGCGTTCGAACCAGCGCATGCTGAAGCCGTCGGGCAGGATCGTGCCGGACCAGTGCGAGGCGACGCTCGACAGCGCGACCACCAGTACCGGCAGCACGAACAGCCAGAAGCACAGCAGCGCGGCGAAGCCGAGGAACAGACTGCCCAGCACGCGCACCGCGAGGTTGTGGCGCACCGGCCGCGCCTTCTTGTGCATGACCGGCAGCACGGTCGGATCGAGTTCAACGGCCATGACCGGCTCCTTTCTCCTTGCGGCTATTGACGCGCCGGTACAACGCGTAGAGCGACAACGACATCAGCAGCATCACCACGGCGCCGGCGGCGGCGGTCGGCAGATCGAGATCGACGGTGGCGGCGCTGTAGATCGCGACCGGCAGCGTAATCAGATGCGCGCTGCCGAGCACGAGCAGAATGCCGAACTCGTTCAGGGTCAGCAGAAAGCACAGGATCGTGCCGGCCGCGATGCCGGGCCACGCGAGCGGCAAGATCACCCTGAACGCCACCATCATGCCGTTCGCACCGAGGCTGCGCGCGGCCTCGATCAGACGCTGGTCGAGCAGCGCGAACGACGCCAAAGTAGGACGCACGACGAACGGCGTATAGAACACCACTTCCGCGAGCACCACGCCGCCGATGCCGAACAGGAAATCGAGCGGCGGCGCCTGCAGATTGAAGAGCCGCTGCAAGCCGATGCTGACCGAACCCTGCGAGCCGTACAGAAAGATCAGCGTGAACGCGACGAGAAACGACGGAAACGCGACGAACAGTTCGAGAAACCGCGTGACCATGCGTGCGCCGGGGAACGGCTTGAAGAACAGCAGCGCCGCGAGCGCCACGCCGAGCAGCGAGGCGAGGCTCGCGCTCGCGAACAGGATGCCGAGCGTCGTGCCGATCACGCCGCGCGTATCGGGATTGCCGAAGAACGTCGCATAGGCCTGCGCCGAAAAGCCGTGCGCACCGCTCAGGCTCAGCAGCACGAGTCGCACGAGCGGATAGATGACGAGCGGGCCGAGCACCACCACGACGATAAACAGCAGATGCCATTGCGCGAGGCGTTCGCGCCGCTTCACCGCAGCCGCGTGTGCCGCCGCGCTCGCGAGACGGCGCGCGGCGGCGGCGTCGTTCGGGACACCGAGCGAATTGGGCGTATCAGGGCTTGATAAGGACGACATCGTCAGCCTCGTAACGCAGGGAAACACGCGCGCCCTTCTCCGGCATCATGCCGTGACCGCGCTGCATCGTGACGAGCACGGGTTCGTTCGGCAACGCATCGAGCACGACCGACACCGACACCACCGCGCCATACCACTCGACCGACGCGATCGCGCCGTGCAACTGCCCTTCGCCGAGCGGCACGATGCGCAGCGCCTCGGGACGCAGACAGGCGACCCGCTCGCGCTCGTTGTGGCGCGCGTCGTCCATGCCGAACGCGACCTGCGGCGGCAGCAGATTGGCCGCGCCGAGATAACGCGCGACGAAGCCGTCGGCGGGCGTGTCGTACAACTGCTGCGGCGTGCCGAGCTGCGCGATGCGGCCCTCGCGCATCAGCAGCGTGCGGTCGGACAGCACGAGCGCGTCGTCCTGATCGTGCGTCACGCAGACGATCGTCAGATTCGGCAGGCGCTCATGCAGCGCCTTCAGTTCGGAGCGCACCGAGGCGCGCAGATTGGCGTCGAGCGCGGAGAGCGGTTCGTCGAGCAGCAGCACGTCGGGCTCGATCACGAGCGCGCGGGCCAGCGCCACGCGCTGCTGCATGCCGCCCGACAGTTGCGCGGGCATCACGTGGCCGGCGTCGCCGAGCTGCACGAGCTTGAGCGCATCGGCGACGCGGCGCGCGACGTCGCGCGCTGGAACCCTGCGCGCGCGCAGGCCGAACGCGACGTTCTCGAACACCGTCAGATGCGGAAACAGCGCATAGCTCTGGAACAGCAGACCGAGATTGCGCTTGTGCGGCGGCACGTGCGTGAGGTCGTGGCCCGCCACGGTCAGCGTGCCGGCAAGGCCGTCCGCCTCGATGAAGCCCGCGATGAAACGCAACAGGGTCGTCTTGCCGCAGCCGCTGCGGCCGAGCACGGTGAGCAGCTCGCCGCGCTGGATGGTCAACGACAGATCGTCGAGCACCGTGCGCGTGCCGAAGCGCACCGTCAGATGATCGATCTGCACGCCGCCGGACGCATCGGAACGCGCGGCGTCGAGCGCATCCGATGAAGCGCCAGGCGCATTGGGGTGAGCGAGACTGGCCGTATTCACCGGGTCTTCCTCCAACAAGATTAAAGCTGATGCGGCGCCACGCGCGACACCCGGGCCATTGCATCGGCCCGGCCGCCGGCACGGCGCCGCCTGAATCCAGGCAAGTCCGGCTGCGCCGAGCACGGCGCGCGACCGGACGTACTTCAAACGCGGCCCGCTTCGGCCGCTTATTTCGAGCGACTCTTTCAGCCGCCCGGTTCAGCCGCTGATTGCGGCCGCTGAGTGAGACTGCTTATTGAAACCGCTTATTGCGGCTTGACCACTTCGAGCTGCTTGCCCGACGAACCGATCACGTCGTTCTTCCAGCGCGTGGTCCAGTCGGCCTTCTTCGCCATCACCTGGTTCCAGTCGACCGGGATCAGCTTCACTCCTGTGATCGCCTGCTTGACCGCTGCGCCGTTCTTGCCGGCGAGCGGCACGTCGGTGCGGCCCGGAATGCCGAAGATGTCCGGCACCTTCGACTGCACTTGCGTCGACATCAGGTAGTCGATCAGCTTCTTGCCCTCGGCCTGGTTCGGGCCGTTCTTGATCAGCGCGATCGCGTACGGCAGCTGGAACGTGGTCGGCTGGCCGCCGGGCGCGGCCGCGAGGAACACCGGCTTCAGCGACAGGCCGCCGTTGGCCGCGTCGTCGAGGTCCATCTGCAGGTCGCCGTTGGCGACCGCGATTTCGTTGCGCGAGAGCAGCACGTCGAGGTAGCCCGTGCCCTTGGTGTGGAACTTGGCGCTCTGCTCGAGCTTCTTCAGATAGTCGAACGCCTTGTCCTCGCCCATCAGCGCCGAGGTCAGGATGATCACGGCCATGCCGTCGCCGGCGGTCGCCGGGTTCGAGTAGGCCACCTTGCCGCTAAAGTCCGGATGCAGCAGGTCCGCGAAGGTCTTCGGCTGGGTCTTCGTGACTTCGGGGTTGATCGCGAACGAGAAGTAGTTGTTCACGAAGGTCGCCCACGCGCCGTTCGGCGCCTTGGCGATGGCCGGCACGTTCTTGTAGTTGGCGCTCTGGTACGCCTGCAGCAGCCCGCCCTGGTCGGCCTGCTGGATGAACGGCGGCAGCGTGACGAGCACGTCGGCCTTCGGCTGATCCTTCTCGATGGTCGCGCGGTTCACGACTTCGCCGCTGCCCGCCGTGACGATATTGACCTTCACGCCTTCCTGCTTCTCGAAGCCCGGCAGCACGTCCTTGTACAGATTTTCGAGGCCGTCGGCGGTGTACAGCACGACCGCGCCGGCCGCATGGGCCTGCATTGCCATGCCGCCGAACGCCGCCGCGGCGACCAGCGCCGGCAGCAGTTTGCGCGCGAGGCCGGCCGTGGCGTGAAGGGAATTCGTCTTTTTCATGTCGCTCTCTCCGAAAGGCAAAAAAACCAGACGGTCGGGATAACCCATACCTGTAGTGATTGAATGGCGGCACGCGCCGTTTGCATGTTGCTCGCAGCCGTTGCCGCGCCGGTCTCCATCGATTGCAGATTGCCGACAACTTCGCCGCATCCCGCTCCGCCTGACCGCCAGCCCGTCTCCGATACTCACGCTGCCAGCCATGCCTGAATGGGCACGGCAAGAATCACAGGTTTCGATGACAACGCCGTGACTATTCCGCCGAATTCCAAAAAACGACACAATTTGCCAACTCAGGCCAACTCGCGCGAACCACGGCGCGACCGGGCGCGCGAGGGTCCGCGCACCGCATCCATGCCGATCGTACGTGGCGAAAATGACGCTGTGTGCAGGATGCGCCGCGAAACCCGGGTGACGGCAGCGGCGCCGGCTTACGCCGGTTCGCGCGGTGCGCTGAGCGGATTCGTGGCATTTGCCGGTTTCGGCGGCACTCGCCTCGCCCGTAACGGGCGGACAGGCGTTCGGACAACGGCGCGTATTGTGCACGCCCACCCGGAATCCTGCAGCGAGCCGGGGAGCCTTTTTATCGAGCTTTTGGCGGATAAGGAACGGAATCCGCCGCTTTGCCTCGGGCAAGGCCGGCGAGCGGGCCGGCAAGCGCAACACGGACCGCCGCCGCCCCGCTCGCCGCCAGCGACCGGACTCAGGCGATCAGAATCTCCGGCCCATGCGCCGTGATCGCCTTGCCGAGCGCGCGCTCGGGCGCCAGCTCGGTGACCAGATAACGCGCCGACTCGATACCGTTGATGCGCACCGGCGTCACGCGGCCGAACTTCGAGTGATCGGCGACGATCACGACCATGTCGGCCGCGGCGATCATGCGGCTGCGCACTTCGGCGGCCATGCGGCTGTAGTCGCTCAGATAGCCGTCCGGCGAAATCCCGCCCGCGCCGATGAACGCGAAGTCCGCGTGGTACTGCGTCAGCTGGTGGACGGTGTCGAGGCCGAACGTGGCGTCCTCGATATCGGACAGCTCGCCGCCCAGCAGCGTCACGCGGTTGTCGTTGCGCCGGCCGAGCAGCAGCGCGATACGCCAGTCGTTCGTATAGACCGTCAGCCGGTGCCGGTCGAGCAGCGCGCGCGCCACGGCCTGGGTCGTGCTGCCCGAATCGATGATCAGCGATGCGCCGTCCGGCACGAACTCGGCCGCGCGCTCGCCGATCGCGCGCTTGGCGCCGGCATTCTCGGCTTCGCGTGTATCGAGGTCGGGCTCGCGCCGCTCGTTCGACAATGCGCCGCCGTGCGTCGTCACGAGCAGGCCGCGGCCGGCCAGGGCGTTGAGATCGCGGCGGATCGTTTCGCGCGATACGTTCAGTTCGCGCACCAGTTCGGCAACCGAAAGCGCGCCGTTTTTTGCGACTTGAGCGAGGATGTATTGATGACGTTGTTCTGCAAGCATCGGTGAAGGGCCGCGAGCGGCACGCCTAGGTTTCGTCGTAGTTGAGGAAGGCCGCTGTATTGTATTACGCGTGTCATGCATCATGGCCCGACGAACGCGCCAACCGGCGCCCCGACCTGCTAACCTTGACGCGCCAGGACCGGCCATCGGGCAGACGCGCGGCACGCAGCGCCGCTGCCGCTGTTGTCGTCACCGTCGCCACCGTCGTCATCGCCCCGACCGCGTCCGGCACCACGCACCCCGCCTTGCCGTCAACCGAACTACCGATGCCGCCACTGTTTCGCCGTCTACTGCTGCTATCCCACGCGCTGCGTTACGGCGCGCGCCTGATCTGGCTCGCCGCTCCGCGCGAGCACAAACTGCACTGGATGATCGAGCTGGTCAGCCGCGTGCATGCGTCGGAGCGCGGTGGCGCCCAGCTGCACGGCGTGCTGCCGGCGCTCGGGCCGCTCGCGAGCCGCTTCGCGCAGACGCTCGCCGAGCGCCCCGAACTCGCGGCCGGCACGCTGCACGACGCGCTCGACGCCATCGATCACATGGAAGAGCCGCTCGCGCCGTCCGCGTCGCAGGAAGCGCTGGCGAAAGCGTTCGGCCGCCCGCTCGCCGAACTGTTCAGCGCGGTCGACCTCGTGCCGGTGCGCAGCGGCTTCGGCGAGCAGACGCATTTCGCGCGGCTCGCGACACCGGTCAAGGGCCACCACGAGGTCGCGATCAAGCTGGTGCGCACGCAGCAACTGCAACAGATCGGCGACGAACTCGCGCTGCTGCGCTGGGCCGCGCGCTGGCTCGAAAAGCTCTCGCGCACGGCGCGCCGCCTGCAACTGCGCGCGCTTGCCCAGACCTTCACCGACGACATCCTGCGCCGCTTCGATCTGCGCGCCGAAGCCGCGAACCTGAGCCAGACCGGCCATCATTTCGACGGCGACAAGCGCATCGCCGTGCCCGACGTGATCTGGGAACTGTGCACCGCCCACACGCTGACGATGCAGCGCATCAACACGCTGCCGGCGAGCGACCTGCCCGGCCTGCACGCGCATCGCATCAAGCTCGCGCCGCTTGCCGCGCATATCGTCGAGGTGGTCACCGAGCAAGCGTTCGAGCACGGCTTCTTCCACGCGACGCTCGATGCGCGCCGCGTGCGCGTCAGCATCGAGCCGGACACGCTCGGGCGCCTCGTGCTCGCGGAGTTTTCGATCATGTCGACGCTGTCGAGCGGCGAGCGCGAATTCTTCGTGCACGGCGCGACCGCGCTGTTCGACCAGGATTACGGGCGCCTCGCCGGCATGCATCGCGATGCCGGACACGTGTCGCACGACACGCGCGCGGAAATCCTCGAAGCCGAATTGCGCACGCGCGCCGAAGCGCATTTCGCGGCCGCGCCCGAGGACCGCTCGGCGGGCTCGCTGTTTCATCATCTGCTGCACGGCGTGCTGCCGTTCGACGGCCACGTGCCGGGCCGGCTCGCCACCGCGCAGCGCTCCTTCCAGCAGGCGGAGACGCTGGCGCGCGCGCTGCATCCGGGCGTCGATACGTGGAACATCGCGCGCGGCGTGCTCGCCGATATCGCGCGGCGCGACCTCGATCATCGCGGCTGGCTCAAGCGCATCTCGCACGAGCTGCCGCATCTCGCGCACATGCTGCCGCGCGTGCCGCAACTGGCGGTGCGCTATCTGCAGCAGCAACACGATCGCGCGCGCACGCCGCAGCAGAACGCGCAACTGCTCGCGGAAATCGCGCGCGAATACCGCCGCACGCGCTGGCTGCTGTGGGGCTGCGTCGTATGTGGCGGTGCAATCGGTGCGGGGGCGGTGTTGCTGATGTGGTGAGACGGCACGGGGAGCGGGGTTCCGGTGCGTACGCCGGGGCGGCCTGGGCGGCCGTTTCGGCACATCTTTGGGTGAGCCGTTTCGACAGCCGGCCGCTGCCTCGGCCAACGCAACGACCGCTGCCAAGGCCGCCACGCGCGGGCGTTCATTACCTCGCCCGCATCCGTTCAGTTGCAGCCTCGAACAAGACGCGCGGCACGTCCGCCGGCAAGATGGCGGCTTTTTCACGCCGCCCACCTTCGCCTCGGCACGTCGCCATGCTCGCATCCCTTATCGCCGCCGTCTTCGTCGTGCTGTGGTCGACCGGCTTCGTGGTCGCCCGCGCGATCACGCCTTACGCCGATCCAAATCTGTTCCTGCTTGCCCGCTTCGGCGGCACCGCGCTCGTCTTCACGCTTGCCGCGCTCGGCGCGCGCGCGACATGGCCTCGCGGCCGCGACCTCGGCAAGCATCTGGCCGCGGGCGCGCTGCTGCAAGGTGTCTAT